>NZ_QSDP01000006.1:0-94216 GCF_003463685.1 Parabacteroides sp. AM58-2XD | reverse complement strand
GTTCTTGTGGAACTATGTTAATATCAGAAACACAAAAAAGAAGACATGCATTGTATATCAATACATTAACAATTTAACACATAGTTAACACAAAAAGATTCCGTGGATTTATGTTACTGACTATTAGTTCTTGTGGAACTATGTTAATATCAGAAACACAAAAAAGAAGACATGCATTGTATATCAATACATTAACAATTTAACACATAGTTAACACAAAAAGATTCCGTGGATTACATATCTGTTTTCAAGATGACTTTCGAAACTTATTTAGGGATAGTGCCAGTTTTATTATATTAAATATCATTTTTGTAACTTGTGATTTTTATTTAATACGGATATTTGTAACAATTAACAATCCGGATTAAATTAACATAGTTCCACAAGGACTGAGGATACCTTTAAACAACAAATATGAAATTGTGAAAAAATATGGCAAAAGAGAAACCTGCCATATCTGTAAATAGATTACATTGTAAAGAGATGAACCTTTCTTTTATAACGGGAGAGTAACTTTTCCCCTCTCGAGAGGGGGAAGGGGGTGTGTTAAAGCAAGTTACAAACTATCGGCAAACTTCCCCAAAAAGTACCTATCTTTTAAAATGTAAAGTCCCTACTTTTGATTACAAAACTAGGGACTTTTGATTTCAAAACATATATGTTTTTACAGAGGATGAACTATAGCTTCTTATTCCTCCAATTACCTTTCCACAAATAGAAGAAGGCAATAAACAGCATCCCATTATAAACATGTTCCGTTGTCCAGCAAACCGCTACATCGGCATGTAACCAGACACCGACCAGGAACGTATAGGATACATAGACTAAAATACTTGCCATATCGATCCATAATGCAACCTGTGTGTTCCCTGTTCCCGAAACGCTGAAGAAATAAATAAAAGCAGGAACCGCCAATATATAGGAAGAAAGCATGACCAAAAGGGACGGAACAGAACTTTGTATCAAGTCCGGATTATCCGTATAAATACGCAGTACCAAATCCGGAAATAAAGCGATCAATATCCCTAACGGCAACACAAAAAAGTAACAAAGCCTTATCATCCGTCCGCACAATCCCATCACCTGGTCCGACTTGCCGGAACCGATCAGGTTACTCACCAGTGAACTCGACGTGGAAGCAAACGCATTGACAAACATAAACAGGAAAGACGAGATACTCCGTACTACATTCGTGATAGCCAGCGGACGTTCCCCCTGATGCTCCATCACTACAAAAAAGATAAACCAACCGATAAACGCGATACCATGTTGCACCATTATCCAGATCGATACATTCAATATTTGTTTCAACATCCGGAAATCAATTCCGGTAAAACTAAACATTCCATACTTCTTATAATCGATCTTCTTCCAGGTATAAATGATAAAGAACAACACCGACACCGCCTCAGAAATAGAAGAAGCGATCGCCGCTCCGGCAATCCCTAAAGCCGGGAAACCGAACTTACCGAATATCAGGATATAATTCAGCACCACATTCGTCAGCACCATCACGACAGAGTTGGCCGTCAGTATCTTAGTCTTGGTGATACCGACATAAAACGCCCTGAACATCACCGCTATGAACGAGAAGAAGAACCCGTAGACACGCCAATCGATATAACTCATGGTCGCCTGGTAAACCTCATCCGAGCCGATCAGCTTCCGGAGAATCACCGGTGAATAGAAATGGGAAACCGTAAATAAGGTGGCAGCAAGTAATAACAGGAAAAGTGCTCCCTGCATGAAAACCGGTCCGATCCGGGTATAATCCTGTGCTCCGTTGCGCCGGGCAATCAGGACCTGTGCTCCGACACTAAAACCGAATCCCAGCATATAAATAACCAGATAATAAACTCCCGCCAGTGCCGAAGCTCCCAGCTCAACCTCTCCTACCCGGCCCAGATAAGCCGTATCGGTCAACCCGATCATATGCTCCATCAGCAAACTGATGAGTACAGGATAGGTAATCTGCCAAATTTGTTTATTCGTAAATTGCATAATGGATATTCAAAAAGGGATGCAAAGGTAGTAATAAGAAGTTTTCCATACAATATAACCGTTAATTATCCGTTTATCATTTTGTCACTACTATACCATCTAATTCGGATTACTATACCGGATATTTGAAAATAGTATACCGGGTAATATTTTTTAACGTATTAAAAAGACAGAGAAATCAATTAATACATAACATAAAGATAAAAACAATGAACTTCAAAATACTTCTGACATTCCTTATGACTATCAGCTTTTGCAGCTGTAACGGACAAAATACAAATGCAAACAATATCACGACAGCCACTCCGATGCCGATCAACCGGTTCGACAAAGCATTGTTCCAGCTAATAAACTCCGACGATACGACGCTCAACCAACAGCTATTGAATCAATATCCGCTGATGACAGAGATTCTGGGTAAAGGTATCCTGAATATGCAATCGCCGGAAATGCCCGGCTTTTTCAATAAACTGGAAAACTTTTATTCCGAACCAACCCTGAAAAATCTTTATGCGGATGCAATCAAAAAATATGATTCGGTCACAGAGACAGAGCAATCGCTCGGCAACGCATTCGCCTGGATACATGAAAAATTCCCGGCCATGCAAATTCCGGCTTTGTACATGCACGTTTCCGGATTCAACCAGAACGTATTGGTCGGCGACAGTCTGTTATCACTCTCCATCGACAAATATATGGGAGAAGATTATCCGTTGTATCAGGACTTTTTCTATGACTATCAACGCCGTAAGATGCAACCCTCACATGTGGTTCCCGATTACATCGCCGGCTGGCTGATGTCCGAATACCCATTTAACGGCAATGAAAATGTATTGCTCGACCGGATGATCTATGAAGGCAAAATAAAATACCTGGTTTTATCAGCATTACCGGAGATGACTCCGGCCGCTTTGTTCGGTTATACAGACGAAGCCTGGGAATGGTGCAAAAATAATGAAGCCAATATATGGAAAGCCATTGTCGAACGGAAACATTTATATACACCGGACCAGATGAACACCATGAAATATTTCGAAGACATGCCTGCCCAATTCCTGGCAAGCGATGCTCCCGAAAATATCGGAAGCTGGGTCGGACTGCAAATCATCGAACAGTATATAAAAGAAACAAATACAACTCCCGAAGCATTGATGAAAAACGATAATGCACAGGAAATACTGGCTGCATCGAAATACAAACCATAGGGCATAAAAAAACCGCCCTATCCTCGCGGACAAGACGGATAACCTAATCTAACTTAATTCTAATACCATGAAAAACACTATATCTTAATAACAGGAGTTGATGAAAAAAGTTCAACGGACCTGTTTATTTTAATTTCTTTCACAAAATAAAGATCGTGCGAGACCAACAGCACGGTACCTTTATAGTCCTTGATTGCTGTTGTTATTATATTAACACTCTGAATATCCAAATTGTTCGTCGGTTCATCCAAAACAAAGATATCCGGCGTACTATTACTGACCATCAGACAGCAGATAGCCAACCGCATTTTCTCTCCACCGCTTAATTTTGAACAACTTTTATCCCAGGTCCCGACCGGGAAAAGGAAACGGCTCAAAATCATTTTTAACTCATGTTCAGGTTTGGCAAACAGATTATACTTCTCTAATTGCTCAAACACAGTCAGGTTAGGCAACACAATCGAATATTCCTGATCGATATAAACATACTTGAAATCGGCACGATCAACAGAGCCTTCTACAGGTTGCAGTTCTCCCAGGATCAGCTTCAGCAAGGTTGTCTTTCCTGAACCATTGTTACCGCCGAACCGGATACGGTCGCCACTTCTGATCTGCAAGTTCAGTGGTTCGGACCATAAACGGTTCACGCCATAGCCAAAGTTCATATCCTTAACAGTCACCAGTATTTTACCGGTATGAAGATTCGGTGAATTAAAATCCGTTTTCATCTGCCGCATATCCGGCAAAGCGGTCTGAATATCCGTAATGGAGGAACTGAGCGAACTCATTTTCTCATCATGCACATCCTTCAACTTAACCGCACTCTGTTCTGCGTGCTGTTTCATAGCCCCCATTATTATACGGGGAATACCTTTCTTTATGGCTGCTTTCTCTCCTCTTACACTCGATTTATTTTTTCTTTCAAGCGCCTCCCTGGCTATTTTCTTTGCCTGGCGCAACTCTTTTTCTTTTTCACTCAACTGATTCTGCAAGGCTGCCAGTGCGATCTCTTTCTGCTCCTTATAAAAATCGTAATTGCCACCGTACAATGTGATCTTACTTCTGTCGAGTTCACAAGTGTAAGGCAACAAATTAAGCAATGTTCTGTCATGGCTCACAATAAGGATAGTGGCACGGCTCGACCTGATAAAGTCATAGAGTTTGTCCCTGCTTCCGGTATCCAGATGATTGGTCGGTTCGTCCATCAGGATAATTTCGGGAGAATGTATCTGTATGCCCGACAAATACACTTTTGTCTTTTCGCCACCACTCAGCGTATTCATCGTCTGTTCCAGTCGAATATGCTCCAATCCCCAAAAAGAAAGAGCGGCCACGCTTCGTTCTTCGATATTCCAGTCATCATCCAGAATCGTAAAGTTCTCTACCGAGGCATCTCCGGAAATGATAGCATGCAATGCCTTGATTTTAGCCTCAACCTGCAAGGCCTGCACTACGGTCAATTCATCGTATTGCCCGAAATGCTGGGGCACATAATAGGGTTTAGAGGAACAAACGACTTCACCCGAAGAGGGCTTCAGGCTACCTTCCATAATCCGCAATAAGGTAGATTTGCCGGACCCGTTATTTCCGACCAATGAAACTTGTTCTCCTTTATTTACCGTCAAACTGATATCTCTGAATAGTGGTTCTTTATCCGCATGGATATAGCAAAGCTGTTGTACTGATATGCACATAGTCTATCTGCTTTAAAAATGTTAGAAACTAAAATTTGGAAATAAAAAAAGCGCCAGGAATAAGCGCATGAAATAGCCGGGATGGTTATACAGAAATCGGTTCAACAGAGATTGAACCTTTTAAATTATATGTTCTGAAACCGGCTTACTTAGATATTTTCATCGGAGGTATTTATAATGTGATGGGGCAAAGATAGGTATTTCCCGGAATAAACACACAAATATTTGACTAAAAAATGAACAGGCATCGGCTAAGCAACGGATAACTACCCATCCGGTCACGGGTAGTTATCCGTCTAGAAAGAATAATTATCAGCTGTTTTTTACATTTCTCATCACCCTTTCGATTGCATCGTCCATTTGGGCGATCGATTCCAGGCCGAGTGTCATGCAATGCAGATTGCTTTCTGTGACGGCAAAATGTATCGAATGTTCGCGTTCTTCATCAGTAACATGTTTTCCTTCACCGAAAATCTTCATACCCATAATACCTTTCCCGTTTTCCCGGGCTTTGCCCAGGAGGGCGTTTACATCTTCCGGAGTACCGTCCATATGGCTTTGGAATGGGTTCAGGCGGGCCAGGATAATGTCGCACCACGGATTTTGAGCGGCTTCAGCCATTGCATTCCAGTTATGACAAGAAATACCGACGGCTTTTACGATGCCTTCCTCCTTTGCTTTGGCAAGCCCTTCCATATAAAATTTACGCGTTTCCGGCCAATTGCCGTCAGTCATACAATGCATCAGCAGGATATCGAAATACTCGGTACCGGCTTCCTGCCGGAAGCGGTCGAGCGTTTTCCGGACCGGTTCCCTTTTCTCCGAACCCTCATCATACGTCCACATCTTTGTCATCAGGGTGACCTTTTCACGGGGTAACTCCTTCAAGGCTTTACCGACAAAAGGTTGTGAACCGTACATATCGGCCATATCGAAAAAGCGGAGTCCGCGTTCATAGCCATGATGAGCCAGTTTCACAAAATTATCCAACCCGATACGGGTTTGGTTGGATTCATAGTTCCAGCCTTTCGTTCCGGTCCCCAAAGCGATCCGTGAGACTTCCAGCCCGGTATTTCCCAGCTTTACTTTATCGACCGACACATCCGAAGGAAGCACCCGCTGTATATCAGCCCATCCCACC
Organism: Parabacteroides sp. AM58-2XD; assembly: GCF_003463685.1. Classification (NCBI taxonomy): domain Bacteria; kingdom Pseudomonadati; phylum Bacteroidota; class Bacteroidia; order Bacteroidales; family Tannerellaceae; genus Parabacteroides; species Parabacteroides sp. AM58-2XD. Next base: position 88,175 of record NZ_QSDP01000006.1, on the reverse strand, counting down.
TGCGCCAGAGATAATCCGGCTACTCCGGCAACACCTGTCCGGATAAATTTTCTTCTGTTCATCATTTCTACGTTGCTCATGGTAAAAGAATATTGAGTATTATGTTCGTGAATACGGATTAAGTCTTCCACAAAAATAATACTATTCACTTAAAAGCCAATATTTTCTATCCTTTTATCCGAGGTATCCGTTAAATATATATCCGATCATCTATATCTATCAGCCGATAGATAAAATGAATAGGAAAATATCATCCCATCCCCTCTGATTTCTTTATATTTGCTTAGATAGATTCTCTATAAAAACATAACAAAAAGAAGATTATGAACAGATTATTTTACATGATATTGTGTATATTGATTTCCACCGGCATGGCAGTCGGTCAATCATCCGGCGATAATCAAGGAATTACAATGAAGGGAAAGCCAGTCACCTTGCTGGGTACAAAAGCCTATATCGGAGAGATGGCTCCTGATTTCACTGGGATAGACAGTAATATGAAAGAAGTGAAGTTGTCCGATTTCAAAGGGAAAGTCGTTGTTCTATCCGTTTTTCCTTCCGTCGACACCAAAGTCTGTGCCGCCCAGACAAGAAGATTTAATGAAGAGGCCTCCGGTTTAGGGAAAGATGTGGTTGTCCTGACGCTATCCAAAGACCTTCCTTTTGCATTGGAACGTTTTTGTGCGGCAGAAGGGATCGACCGTATTTATACCTTGTCGGATTACAGGGAAAGCGAGTTTGGAATGAATTATGGCTTCCTGATAAAAGAGAATAAGTTGCTTGCCCGCGGCGTAGTAGTAATTGACAAAGATGGCAAAATAACGTATGTACAGTATGTGAAAGATATCAGCCAGGAACCGGATTACAAAGCTGCAATTGCAGCTGTAAAGCAAGCGAAGTAAAAAATGTAGGAAAGGACTATCCCGTTCCCGTGCTTGACACGGGGACAAGATAGCTCACTTCTGATAAATTCTGAACTCACCCCTCTTTCAAAACCACCAGTACCTTCATCGGTCCATGGGCTCCCAGCACCAGGGCCTGTTCGATGTCGGCTGTTTTGGACGGGCCGGAGACAAAGAAGCCGTATTTATAATCGGTACCTTCCAGCTGCCGGTAGGCTTCATGCATGTTATTGACTAAAGCATCTTTATTGATAATGATTACCAGGGCTGTCGGAATAAAGTAGAGTGCTTTGAACTTCACCTGCTGCGTAATCCAGACAGCTCCGTTCTCCGCCACCCCGAAACAGCCTTCCACAATGGCCAGATCGGTATCGTTCAATTCCCTGGGATCGGAAAGAGAATCCGGATTGAAGGTGGCAACGGTTATTCCGGGCAGATTCGAACCGATACGTTTTGCCTCCGGGAAATGCCGGCGGATCAATTCATTGATGTCGCCGCCCGGCTGCCAAACGACAGCCTGACCGCCGGCTGCTTCCAGCGAGTCGGAGAATTGTTTGAGTTTGTCTGCATAAGTGATTGCATCCAACGTGATTTCCGGTTTTTCGTAACGCGTCCCGGTATGGCTGCGGATACGGGATAATATATCATCTTTTGTACTCATCTTATTTTACTTTATTTTTCTTCCACATATCATTGAACGACTCTTTGGCAAATGCCGGCATCTCACGTCCTTTTCCCCAGGCATTCAAACCATTGTATATCATAAAACGAGGCATTTTATTTACCAGCGGAGCAAATTTCAGCGCCGTATTAAATAAACCCGGCCGTTCCATCAGGAACTTCATGCCACCCGACATTATTTTCTTTTCCGAACTGGCCTTACCGATTTTATCCAGATCCTGACGCCAGCGATAAATCTGTTCGCCCAGGTCGATCTTCACCGGACAGACATTCGAACAGGACAGGCATAAAGAACAGGCAGACACATTATCGGAGTACTCTTCCGGATTCTTCAGCATGCCCAGGTTGATACCGATCGGGCCGGGTATAAAATAGGTATAGGAATACCCGCCACTCCGGCGATATACCGGACAGGTATTCATACATTCCCCGCAACGGATACAATTTAATGTACGGATATGGTCGGGCTTTGCCAGGATATCGCTGCGTCCATTATCTACAATTATAAGATGGAACTCACCGCCATCCTGCGGTTTACGGTAATGGGAAGTATAAGAGGTAATCGGTTGCCCTGTACCGGAACGGGCCAGCAGACGGGTAAAGACGCCCAGCGCCTCCTGGTCGGGAACGATCTTCTCCATTCCGAACGTAGCAATATGGACTTTAGGGAACGAAGTCCCCATATCCGCATTTCCTTCATTGGTACAAACCACAATCTCACCGGTCGAAGCGACAGCAAAATTAGCTCCCGTCATGGCTACATCAGCCGTCAGGAACTTTTCGCGCATATTTTTACGGACGGCATGCGTCAGATAGGTAGGATCAGAATTACCCTTTTCCGTCCCCAGCACACGCTCCATCATCTCACCCACTTCCTGACGTTTGATATGGATGGCTGGCATCACGATATGGCTCGGATGAAGGTGCATCCACTGAAGGATACGTTCGCCGAGATCACTCTCGATGATATCATACCCCTTCCCGAACAGATACTCATTCATACCGCACTCTTCCGTCAACATGGATTTACTCTTGATCAATGTATGGGCATTATGCTGCTGAAGAATCCTTTCGACGATCTCATTATGCTCCGCCGCATCTTTCGCCCAATGGACAATTGCCCCATTGGCTATGGCATTCTTCTCAAACTCTTCCAGCAGTGTATCCAAATGGCTGTTGGAGTAGAGTTTTATATCGCAGGCCAATTCGCGTAAACGTTCCCATTCGGGCAGCGAATGACTCATTTTGTCTCTTTTGGCACGGACCATCCAAAGGGTTTCGTCGTGCCAGGCTTCCTGTTTCCTGTTAGCAATGAAACGGGCAGCAGCTATAGAATGTTTCGTGCTCATAATCCAACGGCTAATATTTGAGTGATATGAATCGTTTGGATCGGCAGATGTTCCCGTTCGATCACACTTTGCATGTGCATCAGGCAGGAACTGTCGGCTCCGGTGATAAACTCGGCTCCGGTACTCATATGATCCTTTACTTTATCGTGTCCCATGCAAACCGAGACTTCCGGTTCTTCGACAGCGAACATGCCACCGAAACCACAGCATTCGTCGATACGCTTCGGTTCCAGCACCTCAATGCCCTCCACCAGCTTCAACAAGTCGCGCAGCTTGGAGAAATAAGGGATATTCATTTCGCTCGGAGAAGACAAATGCAGTTCGCGCACGCCGTGGCAACTGTTATGTATACTCACCTTATGGGGGAAAACGGCCGGCAGCTTTTCCGGTTTCACGATATCGTGAAGGAACTCACAGATATCGTATATCTTGCCGCTGTTCAGGCAAGCATGCCCTCCGGACTTCAGTATGCCCGGATGGTTTTCTTTCACGAAAGCTACGCAACTGGCCGAGGGACCGACCACATAATCGTATTGCAGGAACAGTTCTTCCATACGCAGGGCCAGTTTCAACGATTCGTTTTCGAAACCCGCATTCGCCATCGGCTGGCCGCAGCAGGTCTGGTCTAAAGGATAGTCGACATCCAGTCCCAAATGCTTTAAGAGTTTGTAAGAGGCTACGCCAACCTCGGGATACACCGCGTTGATATAACACGGGATAAATAGTCCTATCTTCATATTGGTTGAATTATTACATGAGTATAACTATTCCGATTTAGAATATGTTTCACAACTGTGTACAAAAGTAAAATTTACTTTTTAACTTCTCCGCTCTGATTGTGTAACTTTATTTAATGAAAACAAAAATACCCCTCAGCCATTACAACTAAGGGGTATTTAGGTTTTAGACAACAACCGAATCTACTTCCAGAAATATAGTAAACACACATTTCTTTTCATGATCTATTCATTTTTAGTTTTTACTGATAAGACAACACATCTAATAAAAACCCCTATTCCACTAAACAAAAAAGTGTGCCCGGACTAAATGAGCCGGACACACTTTACATCGGTAAAATCTATGTTCTTTACTTATATTCCTGCCAGCTCTTGATCTCTATATCGTCTATAGACAAGGTACAGAATGCTTCGATAAAGGCACTTGCCAAGCGGGCATTCGTGATCAGAGGGACATTCAGGTCGGTTGCGGCACGGCGGATCTTATAACCGTTGTCCAGCTCTCCGGCGGAAAGGTCGCGCGGGATATTGACCACCATGTCGATCTTCTTTTCGTGGAGCATGGTGAGTGCCTGCGGCTGTTTGCCTTCTTCACTCGGCCAGTAGACCAAGGTACTCGGGATATTGTTTTCTTCCAGGAAGCGGTGTGTTCCGCCGGTAGCGAACAGGCTGTATCCTTTGCGGGCAAGCATCTTCGCTGCATCCAGCATGGCCACTTTCTGTTTCGGTGTTCCGGTCGAGAGCAGGATATTCTTTGCCGGGATACGCTGTCCGACCGACAACATACTGGTCAGCACTGCTTCTGAAAGATCATCGCCAAGGCAACCTACTTCACCGGTCGATGCCATATCCACGCCCAGCACCGGGTCGGCTTTCTGCAAGCGGTTGAAGGAGAACTGCGAAGCTTTGATACCTACATAATCGAGGTCGAACGCATTCTTATGCGGCTTTTCGACAGGCAAGCCCAGCATGATACGGGTAGCCAGTTCGATAAAGTTTATCTTTAACACCTTGCTCACGAAGGGGAAACTACGAGAAGCACGGAGGTTACATTCGATTACCTTGATCTCGTTACCCTTCGCCAGATACTGGATATTGAACGGGCCGGAGATATTCAGCTCCTTCGCGATCTGCTTGCTGATGCGTTTGATGCGGCGCACCGTTTCCACATACAGTTTCTGTGCCGGGAACTGGATTGTCGCATCACCGGAATGCACACCGGCAAACTCGATATGCTCGCTGATGGCATACATCACGATCTCGCCATGATCGGCCACCGCATCCATCTCTACTTCTTTCGCATGTTCGATGAACTGGCTCACTACGACCGGATGCTTCTTGCTGACGTTGGCCGCCAGTTGAAGGAAGCGTTCCAGCTCTTCCTGGTTGGAGCAAACATTCATCGCCGCACCACTCAGCACGTAACTCGGGCGAACCAATACCGGGAAACCTACCTCCTCTACGAATGTATTGATATCATCCATAGAAGAAAGCTCTTTCCAACGCGGCTGGTCTACTCCGATACGGTCGAGCATGGCGGAGAACTTCTCGCGGTCTTCGGCATTGTCGATACTCTTCGCGGATGTTCCGAGGATATTTACATGCTGTTCATCCAGGCGCATCGCCAGGTTGTTCGGTATCTGTCCTCCGGTAGAGACGATCACGCCGTGCGGATTTTCGAGTTCGAGGATGTCCATCACGCGTTCGAAGGTCAGTTCGTCGAAGTAGAGACGGTCGCACATATCGTAATCGGTCGAAACCGTTTCAGGGTTATAGTTGATCATCACCGAGCGCCAACCCTCCTTGCGAATCGTGTTCAGCGCCTGCACGCCGCACCAGTCGAACTCTACCGAGCTACCGATACGGTAAGCACCCGAACCGAGCACCACAATCGAACGTTTGTCGCCCAGATATTGCACATCGTTTTCCGTTCCGCTGTAAGTCAGATACAGGTAGTTGGTCTGTGCCGGATATTCGGCGGCGAGAGTATCGATCTGTTTCACTACCGGAAGGATGCCACGATATTTACGATCCTGACGCACCTGCAGGATGGCTCTTTCGCCGTCTTCCATTTTATCTTTGAAGATGGCGCGGGCAATCTGGAAGTCAGAGAAACCCTGCACTTTGGCCAGACGGAACAGGTCGTCGGGTATATCGGTGATCTTGCTGAAGCTTTCCAGGGCCCCGGCTGTCTGGATGATATTATATAGTTTCTGAAGGAACCATTTGTCGATCTTTGTCAGGGCGTGGATCTGGTCGATCGTGTAACCAGCGCGGAAGGCCTTGCTGATGACGAAGATACGGCGGTCGGTCGGCTCGTTCAACGCCTTGTCGATATCGGGAATGACCAGTTCTTTGTTTTCCACGAAGCCGTGCATACCCTGGCCGATCATGCGGAGACCTTTCTGGATCGCCTCTTCGAAAGTACGTCCGATCGCCATCACCTCTCCTACCGACTTCATGCTTGAACCCAGTTCGCGGGCTACACCGTGGAACTTACCCAAGTCCCAGCGCGGTATCTTACATACCACATAGTCGAGTGCCGGTTCAAAGAAAGCGCTGGTCGTTTTCGTTACCGAGTTCTTCAGGTCGAACAGACCGTAGCCCAGACCCAATTTGGCTGCCACGAAAGCCAGTGGATAACCGGTTGCTTTCGATGCCAGAGCGGATGAACGGCTCAGACGGGCATTGACTTCGATCACCCGGTAGTCTTCCGATTCGGGGTCGTAGGCGTACTGCACGTTACATTCTCCTACAATTCCAATATGGCGGATAATGCGGATAGCCAGTTCGCGCAGTTTATGATAGTCCGTATTGGTCAGCGTTTGTGAAGGGGCGATCACGATAGACTCGCCGGTATGGATGCCCAGCGGGTCGAAGTTCTCCATGTTACATACCGTGATACAGTTGTCGAAGCGGTCGCGGACCACCTCGTATTCCACTTCCTTCCAGCCTTTCAGGCTCTTCTCCACCAATACCTGGGGAGAGAAAGAGAAGGCTTTTTCGACCAGCACGTCCAGTTCTTCTTCATTGTCGCAGAAGCCTGAACCCAGGCCTCCCAACGCATAAGCGGCACGCACGATCACCGGATAACCCAGCTCGGCAGCGGCACGACGGGCATCGGCAGCGTTCTCCACCGCCTCACTCTTGATTGTCTTTACATCGATCTCGTCCAGTTTGCGGACAAACAGTTCGCGGTCTTCCGTATCCATGATGGCCTGTACCGGAGTCCCCAATACACGGACATTATATTTTTCCAGTACGCCGCTCTGGTAAAGCGCCACACCGCAGTTGAGCGCCGTCTGTCCGCCGAATGCCAGCAGAATACCTTCGGGGCGTTCCTTTTCGATCACCTTTTCCACAAAGAAAGGAGTGACGGGCAGGAAATAAACCGTGTCCGCAACCCCTTCCGAAGTCTGTACCGTTGCAATGTTCGGGTTGATAAGCACCGTCTGGATGCCCTCTTCCTTGATGGCTTTCAATGCCTGGCTGCCTGAATAGTCGAACTCGCCCGCCTCACCGATCTTGAGGGCGCCCGAACCTAATATCAGGACTTTCTTTATATCTTCTTTCATCTTTCAATTTTCGTTTTATTGTAACAACATTTTTCATGGGATGCTTGAAGCCTCATTCAAGGCCCCCTTGAAGCCCCGTTCAAGCATGCCTTGAAGCCTCGTTCAAGCGACCGTTGAAACCTCGTTCAAGCATGCCTTGAAAAAAGCCTCCGGAAAAACTCACAACAGGTCTACAAATTTATCGAACATAAACTCCGTATCCGTCGGCCCACTACATGCCTCGGGATGGAACTGCGAGGAGAAGAAAGGTTTCGTTTTATGTTTGATACCTTCGTTCGTGCCGTCGTTCATATTGATGAAGAGCGGTTCCCAGTCGGCACCCAGCGTCGTGTTATCCACCGCGTATCCATGATTCTGCGAGGTGATGAAGCATTTCTCCGTCCCTACCATACGGACCGGCTGGTTATGGCTACGGTGTCCGTATTTCAGTTTGTAGATGGAGGCGCCTCCGGCTTTTGCCAGCAATTGGTTACCCATGCAGATACCGCAGATCGGTTTATCGCCGGAAAGTGCTTTGCGGATATTCTGAACGGCCGCATCGCAGGTATCCGGGTCGCCGGGGCCGTTACTGATGAACAGACCGTCGTATTCCAGCGTATTGAAATCGTAATCCCAGGGCACGCGGATAACCGTTACATTACGTTTCAGCAGGCAGCGGATGATGTTATGTTTCACGCCGCAATCTACCAGGACAACGCGTTTCTTACCTTCGCCTTCGCCGTAAGTAATCACTTTCTTACAGGACACTTTATCTACATAATTCACATTCGCGTATTCTCCGAAATCGGTTGCTTCGACTTTTTCCCCGCCAATCACGATCTTTCCCATCATCACGCCATGTTCGCGCAATTTCTTGGTCAGGGCACGTGTATCGATCCCATAAATTCCGGGAATACCTTCTTCTTTCAACCAGCTACCCAAACTCCCGACAGCATTCCAATGACTATACTCATGACTGTAATCGCTTACGATTATGGCGTCGGCATGTATCTTTTCACTCTCCATGAAAGTGGCAATTCCATCCGCCCCGAATGTACGGCAGGTACACCGTAATTTCCTACCAGCGGATAAGTTAACACCATCAGCTGACCGGCATAGGAAGGGTCGGTCAGGCTTTCCGGATAACCTGTCATGGCAGTGTTGAACACTACTTCGCCGGTTACATCTTTTTCACAGCCAAAAGAAAAGCCGCGAAAAACAGTCCCGTCGTCTAAGATCAAAGTTGCTGTTTTCTCTGTTTGCATATAATCTGTATCTTGTGTCATTTGACTAAATATTCTTCTTCCATATAATGTATGAAGGCATTGTTCACCATGCGTGCACCGCCCTGAGTCGGATAATCGCCGGAGAAGTACCAGTCTCCCGGATGGTTCGGACAAGAAGCGTGCAGACCTTCCAACGTCTGATAAACGATCTCCACTTTGGCGCGTGTACCGGCCGGTGTAAGCAGGTCGACCATCTTGGCGGATATTTCCTCATCGGTGAACGGCGCATAAATCTCCTTCACATAGTTGACGATCGGACCTTCCTCCTTCGCCTGTTGCTTCTTGGCTTTCCAGTATGCCTCGGTGATAACGGATTCCATGCCCCGTTCCTTCAGCAAAGCGACTGCGGCCTTGAAAGCGATAAACTCGTTCATCCGCGACATGTCGATACCGTAATAATCCGGATAACGTACCTGCGGAGAGGAAGACACGATCACGATCTTCCGCGGATGCAGGCGGTCCAGGATACCGATAATACTTTGTTTCAGGGTTGTTCCGCGAACAATGCTATCATCTATTACAACCAGATTATCAACGAATGGTTCGATACTTCCGTAAGTTATATCGTACACATGGGCGGCCAGGTCGTTACGGCTGTTGCCTTCGGCGATAAAGGTACGCAACTTTATGTCTTTAATCGCTACTTTTTCGGCACGGACACGCATGGAAAGTATCTGGTCGAGTTCTTCTTCCTGAAGTAGGTGGCTGCGGTCGGCAATCCACTCTTTCTTCAGCTTGTTCAGGTAGTTGTTCAACCCCTCCTGCATTCCAAAATAAGCGACCTCCGCCGTATTGGGGATGAAGGAGAAGACTGTATGTTTGATGTCGTAATCGACAGCTTTCAATATCGGGTGCACCAGATTCTCCCCCAGCTTCTTCCGTTCGCGGTAAATATCCACATCGCTGCCCCGGGAGAAGTAGATACGTTCGAACGAACAGGCTTTATTCTCTTCCGGCTCCACGATCTGCGAAGTACGGAAACGGCCGTCTTTGCTGATAAACATCGCTTCTCCACGCTGCAACTCCTTTATATCCCCGGCTTGCACGTTCATTGCCGTCTGGATCACCGGACGTTCGGAGGCCAGCACCACGATCTCGTCGTCGGCATAATAAAAAGCCGGACGGATGCCCCAGGGATCGCGCACGCTGAACGACTCGCCGCTACCGGTCAGGCCACAGATCACAAATCCGCCGTCCCAGGTCGGCACGCAACGTTTCAGCACATTCGACAGGTCCATATGTCCCTCGATCGCATGTGTAATATCCATACCCTGCAATCCTTCTTCTTCATATTTCCGGTACAAACGCTCCACTTCCCTGTCCAGACGGTGTCCCATCTGTTCGAGCATGATATAGGTATCGGCATATTTGCGCGGATGCTGTCCGATAGCTGTAATTTCTTTGAAAATGTCGTTTACGTTTGTGAGGTTGAAATTTCCGCAAAGAGCGAGGTTCTTGGCTCTCCAGTTGTTGCGGCGTAAAAAAGGATGGACGTAGGAAATACCGGACTTACCGGTCGTGCTGTAACGGAGGTGCCCCATATAAAGTTCTCCGGCGAAAGGAAGGTTTGCTTTAGCGAAAAGCGGATCGTTTAATTTACCGGGTGGTAAATCTTTGTAATGATCGTGAACGGCGGCGAATATCTCGGTTATAGCTCCTGTTCCCAACGCTCTTTCCCGAAACATATATTCTTCACCGGGGCTTGCTTCTAACTTCACGCAGGCTAAACCGGCTCCTTCCTGTCCGCGGTTATGCTGCTTTTCCATCAGTAAGTAGAGTTTATTCAGGCCGTACATCCAGGTACCATACTTTTGATGATAATACTCTAAAGGCTTTAGTAACCGGACCATGGCGACTCCACACTCATGTTTAAGTTGTTCCATCTGGTTATATCTTGTTTATTTCAACTGCAAAGATACGCACTTTATCAAACACAATGTTCATATTAATGCAAAATAATTGACATATTAATAGAAATAATCATTTTATCCGGCATTTGGTTAAATTATTATATATTTCCGCATTGTTTCGATAAAGTTACAAATACAAAGCCATATAAAGAGATAGAACTATAATTTATAAGAAAAAAGTAAATTATAGTGATATATTTACTATGCTAAGAAAGAACAAGCCAGAATCGTTTGTTGTTTTGTTACACCTTCAACAACTTATAAATCTTCATTAATTAATCGTTCTATGATATCGATAAAGACAACGGCTTTCGGATAGAGCTCTCTCACTTTATCTTCATTCATCATAATGAAATCATCGTAATCGCCGGACTGCCGGTTTGCATACAGATTGGAATAAAATTTCGACTGTTCTTTATCTATCTGTCCAGTCAAGACAAATTCCTTACTGAAGGCTTGTCGTATGCCGGAATGGGTTTTAACACAAATACCATGTTTCAGTAACAAAGCGGCTACGGCATAATAGCAGGCATAATACATACGGCTTACAGTTGTATTCCAAAAGCCATGCTCTATAAGAACCGGCAATTCAATTAAAGTGTCTTTCGCGTTTTGTAAACGTAAAGAAACGAGTGCTCGTCTTTCTTCATCAGTCATAGTAATATTCCCTCCTTCATAACATTCTCATAAAATGGAGTGACAAGCCTTCCCCACAGCTTTTGAGAGTATACTATTGGGTTAATAATCACTCCTGTTTCAATCTCAATATCGTAAAGAGGATAAGTTATTCTCTCCTCATCTTCCAGCTTTATCTTGTCTTTATCCACTAATATCAGCAGGTCGATATCACTGTCGGGCCGTGCATCTCCACGCGCTTCGCTACCATAAAGTATGGCTTTGACACCTGGGGCCGAATGTCGAAGAACTTCGCGGATGCGGTTGACTATTTCAGGACGTTTCATAAGCTTATATATGTTGTTGATGGCAAATATACGGAATTATTGTTTTACAACAAATCTTCCCACTCTTTATCCGTCAGTGACTTCAGCGGATCGTTTTCCGAGATGAATGTTTCAGCCAGTTCGCTCTTGGATTCCTGGAGGTTGCGTATCTTCTCCTCGATCGTGTCGGCAGTAATAAAGCGGTAGACAAAGACTTGCTTTTCCTGTCCGATACGATGAGCACGGCTTTCCGCCTGCAACTCGGCTGCCGGATTCCACCAGGGATCGAGGATGAAAACATAATCGGCATCCGTCAGGTTTAGTCCTACCCCACCGGCTTTCAGGGAAATGAAAAAGGCGGAAACATCATTGCGGGTAGAGAAACGGGTAATTTCGCTTTCACGGTCGAGGGTACTTCCCGTTAACATCGCATATAGCCATTCACGCTCGGTGAAGGCATCCGCCAACAGTTTCAGATGTGTAACGAAAGACGAGAATATCAGCACCTTATGCCCTTCACTAACCAGTGTTTCAAAAGCATCCAGCACCTGCTCCATCTTCCCCGAACCGCCTTCATAGTCCGCTAAAACCATGTGCGGATGATTCGCCAACTGGCGTAAACGGGTTATACCGTTCAATGCGACAAATGAGTTCTTATGGCGCTCCTGCAAAATCGTATTCCGCAGCGCATTCTTCTCTTTCTGGTAAACCTCCCGTTGTTCCGGTGTCATTTCACAATAAACCACCTCTTCCGTCAACGGGGGAAGTTCGGGAGCCACCTGTTGCTTGGTGCGCCTCAGAAAGAACGGACGGATAATCTGTTGCAAGCGTTTGCGGGCATTATCGTTTCCTTCCTTTGTTATCGGATGGATAAAATGTTTCCGGAATCCGTCCGCAGAACCCAGCAGACCGGGATTAATGAAGTTGAATTGCGCCCACAGATCTTTCAGCGAGTTTTCAATCGGCGTCCCGGTCAGCACCAGGCGATGCTCACATTGCAGGCGGACAACCGAATGGTATGTCATGGAAGCCGGGTTCTTTATATTCTGGCTTTCATCCAGTATCACATACGTAAAGCGATATTTCTCCAACAGTTCGATATCCCTCCGGAGAAGCCCGTAAGTAACCAATACAATATTATACCGGTCGAAACTCTTCCACGGTTCTTTCCTCTTTTGATCTCCCATATAAGTATAAACGCTCAATGTGCTGAACTTCCGGATCTCCCGTTTCCAGTTCGGCAACAAAGAGGTCGGCACAACGACTAACGAAGCGGGAACCGTCGTTTCCTCCTTCTCCTTTTTCACCTCTTCATACGGTATCTCACCGGGCATATCCATTCCGAAAAAGGAGAACTGCCCGCTGCTATCAACCGTTATATTTTGCGGAGCAGGAGAAGATAACACAACCGCTTTCGGTTCTTCCGGATCATAGATATGTTGCAACAGCGTAATCGTCTGCAACGTTTTTCCCAACCCCATATCATCCGCCAGGCAGCCGCCAAAGCCGTTGGCTGCCAGATGGACCAGCCAGGAAAAACCGTCCTGCTGATACGGACGCAAAACAGTCTTTATCTTCGGAGGAATAACAACCGATTCTTTCTGTACATACTCCTTCGAAACAGTATCCTCCTGTTCCAACGCGGAAACAACTCCCAGATGCATTTTACGAACCCTGATCTCTTCCGGCCTGTCATCACCGAAAGTAAACAGATCGCTATATTTCTCGAACCAGTCTTCAGGAAGTAAGGCGACCTGTCCGTCTGGCAGCACAAACTCCCTTTTCCCTTCCAGAATATGCTTCCTGAAACGGATAAAAGGGAACAGAAAATCCTCCATACGCACTGTAATACGGATATCGAACCAGTCAGGAGAAGGAGAAATCTCCTGTGCCAGCGAAATTTCTCCCAGATAATACCGGAGAGACGTGTCCGTCTTCACAAAAGAAAAGCAAGACTCCAACTCTGCCTTATGTTGTTGCAGCCAGTCGATAAACGTATAACCGCCTGTTTCGACAACCCTGACAAACTGAACATCCGTTATCTGTTTGAAGCCCCATTTCTCCAGTAAGTTGATATAGATTTGTTCCAACTGCAAATCACGTGTATAATAATAGATGGCTGGTTTTCCGTCGACCTTTTCCAACCGGGGATAAGTCAGCTGGCTTTTCTTTCCCGGCGAGAAATAACGGTCTCCATACCGGAAACGCAACTGAAGTGTCGGCTCGTCATTAATCGACCGTTCCACAGACAATTCAGGGATACAGGTTCTCATTTCGTGAATAAGATCGAAGCCGGAAGAGGTGGCAGGATAATCGCAAATCAGAGGAAGTGCGACCATCTCCAGGTACTTTTCAGCATCGGCCAGCGGCACTTCCACATATTTCCGGGTCAGAAACGGGGTGACTTTCGAAGCCTCAATCCGCTTGAAAACTAAGAGCCGATCATCCAACAAGAGGATAGCCGGTTTTGAAGACAAAACCATAAACTTTCTCTTTTTCTGTAAAGGAATCTCTTCTCCATCCATACGACAGACGGCTGAATAACGGAAAAAATGATCTGTTATCTCGAAACGGAAAGAGATCTCCGCAATATTCCCTGAAAAACGCATCCGGTCATGCTCATAAAGCAGTTTCACACCGGGTTCTTTCATATATACCGGCAAATGATTCGCCTGCATCAACCGAACCATCTCCCTTATTTTCTTATCAATGAAAGGACGGAGTTGCTTCTTCAACATCTCCGCTGTCACCGAACTCAAAAAGCCGGCCACTATCTGTTGCCTGGAATATACCTGCATCAGGTTCTTTTCGGAATAACTTTGCGCAATAGCAATTACCTGCTTCTCCATCTCAGACAACTCCGTATCGTTTCCCGCATGGGTAGCCTGTTCCTCCACACTGATAACATCCTGAGACACAGTTTTAGCAAAATAAGGAATAAGTAAAGGTCCCAAAATAGGATGGTTACTTAATGCAATGATTAATATATGGTTCGTGGACATTTAGCGTATTATTTTAAGAAAAAAACAATTGGGTTATTTACTGATTAATGTCTTCAATATTAAATCTTTCAACTGCTGCTCCGTTGGAAGTTGTAATTTGTATTTAGAAACAAAAATCTGTTCATCTAAGCCAGTTGTAGCATATTGAACTAAAGCATCATTCTTATCTGTCACCAGCAAAATGCCGATAGGTGGATTATCTCCGGATTCCATTATTTCTGCCCGATAATAATTCAAATACGAATATAACTGCGACACATGCGAATGACTAAACGCAGAGACTTTCAGTTCGCAAAGAACATGGCATTTTAATATTCTATGGTAAAATACCATATCAATAAAATAAAATTCATCACCAATCAGAATACGTTTTTGTCTTGCTTCAAAGCAAAACCCATTACCCAATTCTATAATAAAATCACGCAAGTGGTCGAGTAAAAGAGTTTCAAGTTCATCTTCTTTGACAAAGGATAAACGTTGTGGTGGAATATTCAAGAACTCAAAGAAATAATCATCTTTGACGGCATCGGTAATGGTTTGCGGATGGATTTTTTGCCGAATGGTAGCAAGAGCATTTTCCATATTGCCGGACAATCCGACACGTTCATAACTCAATGCACCTATCTGACGTCTAAGTTCACGAACAGAAAGCCCGGTCTGAATAGTGAGCATCTCATAATACATTCGTTTAATAGGATCATCGATCTTTAGTAGTTCTATAAAATGAGAGAAAGATATTGAAGAAAATATTTTATCAGCAGGCATTCCACCCCTATCACATTCTCCATCAATCATTTGCAATTTATGCGACAGTGTCGCACAAATCTGGTCTTTATCCTCTTCCAACGATTTATGTGACGCTGTCGCATAAATTAATCGAAATGAGCCGTCAATAAGTCTGGCAAATGCAGGATAAGTAAGATAAAACTTCCTCGACCATTGAAATAGAGTCACATTTAATCCTTTCTGATTCACTTTTTGTTCCAGTTTTTTCAATAACTGTTCGCCATATTCTGCCCGGTCTTCGCCACTCTGTTCAAACTCAACAAGATAAAAACCCACTAGCCAATTACGGATAGTCTGGAATTGGTTGACTGCCTTTACTGCATTTTGCTGTAATTGCAAATGAGTATTCTCTATGATAGTTGCTAACTGCTCAAAATTCATTACTACTATAACTTTTCATATTGCATCCAAATGTACTGAAAATTACACAACCACATGTATAAAAGAACTACTATCTTCAGTTATACTCCCATATATAGGTTCTTCTGAAATAAATAATTACTTTTGTCTATTCATAAAATTCTAAATAATACCGAATTATGTCATACTGCGAATACATAAAGACTACTACTGATTGGGCTATTGATCTTAACAAGACATATCACGATGAAAAATATGGTTTCCCTATCGAAGATGATAATGAATTATTCGGCAGGCTCCTTCTGGAAATCAATCAGGCAGGTTTAAGCTGGTCGACCATACTCAAAAAAGAAACCGCTTTCCGCACAGCCTATGATAATTTCAATATCGAAACCATCTCAAACTATACGGAAACAGACGAAGCCAGGCTTTTAGCCGATTCCGGTATCATTCGGAACAGACTAAAAGTAAAAGCCGCCATCCACAATGCACAGGCCATTATGGAACTGAAAAGTGAATATGGTTCATTTAAAAACTGGCTAGATCACCATCACCCTAAAACCAAGGATGAATGGACTAAACTATTCAAGAAAACATTCAAATTTACTGGTGGGGAGATCGTCAATGAATTTCTGTTAAGCACAGGCTATCTCGAAGGGGCGCATACTCCCGATTGCCCCATCTATCAGAAGATATTGGAAAAAGATCCGGCATGGAGAAAACAGGCCGGAAATCAATAAGTATGTAAATAGCACACGGATGACGCAGATTGAGCAGATTAGCGTCATCCGCGTACCATCCACATACTTTTTTAGACCTTTCATTTATATAGTATTTTCAAAAACAAACAAATATGTAAAAAGTCCCCTTCCAGGCTTTTCCACCATATTTATCCACACCTTTTAGCGAAGATTTCAATAAACCATAGATGATTGGAGCAAGTTATGCAGATGAATTGGGGAAATCATTTAGATGATTTTGGAAAGTGGCTGACACAAAGGTCGAAATTGATGAAAAAAAAATTAGAAAGAAGCAGTCCCCAAGGGTGTATCTCATTCCAGACGGATGAAAAATTTGACTCAAATGCGACTGTCATTTTGATTAAGAATGAGAGTATTTTTGTACATGACCAAAATAATGATTTAGATCATTACAGAGATAAGAGATTAAATGATTGAAAATTGAAGAGATATGTAGAAATATGGTATATGGGAAATACTGGAGAATGAGATATAAGTATTTATCAGACAGTCTGTATCTATATAAAATCTGTATAATGAGGTTCCAATAACAAAATGATTTTGTCACTTTAGCATTCCAGGCATTCCCGAGACACGAGCAATCAAATTATGTACTAATGTTAATTTATTCATTTTTTCAACTTTATAGTTGGTTTTCTTGTTTATTTTGAAAAGTATATCGATCTTTGCCAATCATAAAGTTAATCGATATGGCAACTGAAGATGAGGTCAAGCTATTTTTAAGCCAATTTAAAATCAAACTAACTATATTTCATATAGTTTTTATTGATCGTGAGAAAAACCAAAACGTAATTGATCATGAAAAAGGTTATTGAAAGTCCGTTTGCTGATGGTAACGCAACTTTAGTATATGAAACGAAAGAAGTTGAGTTCAGAGGTTCAAAATATACTGTAACATCTTGTTATTACAAATGTGATATTACTGGCGAAGAATTCACCACAACTGAACAAGATGAATTATGGATAACTCAAATACATAATCAATATAGAGAAAAATATGGTATTCCTTATCCTGATGAAATCTTGAGTATGAGAGAAAAGTATGGTCTATCTTGCGCCAAGATGTCCAAAATACTAGGTTTTGGAGAGAATCAGTATAATTTATATGAAAAGGGATTACTTCCTAATGAAAGTAATGGTAAGACATTATTCAGTATACAAGATCCTAAAGTTTTTAGAGCTTTGGTTGAGAATTCTATACATCAATTCACAGAAAAAGAATACAAAAATATAATCTGCAAATTGGATAGAATGCCACAAACAGGCTGCGACAGATTCGAAAAACGATTAATATTCAACAAGATACAAAGATCCATCAAAAATGGGTATGTAAAACAAGATATAGTTAAACTAAAAAATATAATTACTTTTTTTCTGAATAAAAGTGGTTCTCTTTGTCCTACCAAACTTAATAAATTATTGTTTTATACTGATTTTTATCATTATAAAGAATATGCAATAGGGTTGAGCGGCTTGGAATATGTTGCATATCCTTATGGATGTGTACCCAATAAATATCAAACTATTTATGATAATATCGGAGGAATAGAAAGAGAGGCTGTCGAATTTGCTAACGGAAATATCGGAGAACTATTAACAACAAAAGAATTTGTTGATAAAAATATATTTTCTGAAAGTGAATTAAATACCTTGAATTACGTATATGAAAAATATAAAAACTATACTCCTAAAATGATCTCAGATGAAAACCACAAGACGAAGGCTTGGATCGAGAATGTTAGGAATCAATCTATAATAAAATATGACTATTCTTTTGAAATAGAAAAATAAGATAAATAAGAAAGAAAAATGGCATACCCTATAGAAAAAAAACTTGTAATCGCAGTTGCATCAAGTGCCCTTTTTGATTTAACTGAATCTGATAGCATCTTCAAAGCCCAAGGTGTACAACCATATAAAGAATATCAGAAAAAATATATAGACAAACCTTTTGAAAAAGGAGTTGCATTTCCATTTATAAGTCGTTTACTTCGATTAAATGAATCATTTCCAGATGAGCAACCTATAGAAGTCATTCTCATGTCCCGCAATAGTCCTGAAACAGGGATGAGAGCATTTAACTCTATAAAACATTATCAGTTAAATATAACAAGAGCTGGATTTTCTTCAGGTTCATCCCATTTCCAATATCTTCCAGCATTCAATGCTTCACTTTTTCTTTCAGCCAATGAAGCTGATGTCAAAAAAGCATTGGATAGTGGAACTGCCGCAGGAAGAGTGCTAAACAAAACCGCAGTTATGGATGATGAAGAAGATAAAGAATTAAGACTTGCCTTTGACTTTGATGGAGTTTTAGCCGATGACGAAGCTGAAAAAGTGTACAAGACAACAAATAACCTTCAAACCTACCATAAATATGAAGTTGACCACGCTACTGAACCTCTAAAAAATGGTCCCGTTATAGAGTTATTAAAAAAAATCTCTTTTTATCAGAAATTAGAACAGAGAAAGGCTAGTCAAAATCCAAAATATCAACGAATTTTGAAAACAGCTATCGTGACCGCTAGAAATGCTCCTGCACATGAGAGAATGATCAATACTCTTAATTATTAGAAAGTAGACGTTGACGAAGCCTTTTTTCTAGGAGGAATAGACAAAGCCAGAATTTTGAATATCATGAAACCTCATATATTCTTTGATGATCAGATGGTTCATCTTGACCATATAGATGAAATTCCGGCTGTTCACATTCCTTTTGGTGTTGCAAATAAAGAATTATAAAAATTCTCAACCTTACCGATGTTACAATATCATTACTTTTTCAGACTTGTTGAACAATAAATATTTCCTTTTAAAGATGCTTGGGAAATAGCATATTCCAATAAATCATTAAAAGTGTAAATGTCTGAAATTACATTAGCAAAATGTACACCATCTAAAAACAACATCTTTATATCCTTACCTTTTGGTAGAGATTCTATTTCTTCTGTAAAAACATACAATATATTATTGTATTTATTCCATTAAATATTTTGATTATAATCCCTTCAATTTACAAAAATAAGGCTGCCTCAACCAAATCTTCCCATCCCCCACAGCAACAAACCTAAATTTAGCACGTGTCAAAGCCACATTCAACAAATTCGGTTTGGATGAAGCCCAGGTTGCAGCACCTTTTGTCTTTTCATCAAGTCCCAGACAGAAAATTACACCGGCGGCCTGTTTCCCCTGGAAAGTATGCACTGTTCCGATATGGCTATCCAACCATTTTTTAGGGGTGTCATCATCTATCTGCTTAAACGGGGCAAGGGCTTTCCTTATCGGTTGACGTAATTCTTTTTTCAGGATAGACGGAATCTCTGAAAAAGGCGAAATAACAAACAAATCCGGTAAATCCTGTAATTGACGGATTTCTTCCATTATCATTAGCTTGATTGCCATACCTTGTTCCGGAACATAATGGCGGCCACTGACATTCCCTTCTACCTGTACAAATCCATTCTGCATAATCAGGTTTGAGGTACTGCCAAAAGTCGAATTATACATCATATTATTATATGCAATCTCATTTGCGATAGAAAACATCGGATCGATACAACGGCGGTGAACCCGTAAAGGCGAACCGGTCCAGGTATCATTGGTAACCCAGCCATACGGATTTGCCCGGTCGGCCATAGACTGAACAGAGAGCGAAGTATGTATCTGTGTCTTGTCCAGACCAAAATAACGACTAAAATTATTGATGATCTGTTCCGGTATCGTTACGACAGGCTCTATCTGGAAAGGGTCGCCCACAATAACAGCCCGCTTTGAACGCCAGATCGCTCCGGCTGCGGCCTGTGGAACAGCCTGTCCGGCCTCATCAACAAATAACCACGGAATAGAACCGGTACCCAATGAACTAAACATACGCTGAATAGAAGCAAAAGTGGAAGAGACTACAGGAACGACCAGCCAAAATGTATTCCACATTGCCTGTATTTCTTTTTCGGTAAGGTTCCCTCCTGTTTTCAGGAAATTGAAGAAACCATCCAGTGTCGTTTTTATACGGCTTGAAGTAGCATTTGCCCGCAAGAGAAACAACTCGTTCACTTTCATGGCTTCGACAAACAATTCCGATTGTAATCTTTTCAACGTTTCTGAATACCAGGGAGTGGTCTCCTGTACTTCTTTCGACTCAATTCGTTGCCAGAAAGAAGCATCAGCATATGCCCCTTTTAACTCTTCACGAGCTTTTTCAACAGAGTTCAACAACAGTTTATATTGTTCATCTATTTCGTCATGCTCTCTTTTACTTTTTTCCCATTTGCTTTTCAGCGTCTCAATTTCAGTACAAAGTTTTTGTAATTCTGCATTCTGCCGGGCTAATCTTTCACCTGATATATTGTATTCTGATAAAACAGAAGCAACCGCCTTTTTATATTGTGTCCGAACATCTTTACTGAACCAATAAGTAAAAAAACTGGGACGAGTTGATTGTAACAACTGCATTTCAGTTTTAACCTCTTCCCTTCTTCGTCTACTTTCATCTATTTCAGCAGACAACAAATTTGAGGCTTCTATCCGGGTATCCAATTCCTTTTCATCAACAGTCAAACGGTAGGCTATGTCCTCCAGTTTGAGGCGGATCTTCTCTATGTTTTCTGCATTTTGCATAAAACCGGTCAGACGGGATTTCTCTGCCTTCACTTCACTGAGTTTTCTTTCAAAAGAAGAAACGACACCGAGCCATTCCTCTTCCGTCGGCTTATAATCGGCTAAATGCTGCTTTAATGTATAGGTCTCTTTCTCCGAATTGCCATTCCAAATACAACCGATCAGTTTTCGCTGGTTCTCCTTATTACCTAAAACGGCGGCAATTATCCCCCAATATTTTTCATCCAGACATTCTTCACTCACTTGCCGAAAATACCCAACCAGATCAGAATAACCTTTCACTTCACTTTTCAAGGGCAACTCTTTCGAAATATTCTCTACCGCTCCATTATTTGATGAAGTGACAACAATACCTCCGTCACAAATTGACGGGTCCGGCTCATAGATAAACGGAGTGTATTTTTCGCTCACCTGCACCTCACCTATTTTACGAAATGCTTTTGCCGGATCATTAAAACGGACCATATTTTTAGCACGCTTCACTAAAATGGCCGCAATAATATCCCGTAATAAAGTCGTCTTTCCGGTTCCGGGAGGTCCATTGACAGAGAACAATCCCTCCTGTTTTTCTCCGGACAACTCCTTATAGACTGTATTCACAGCAAACTGCTGCATCAAACTTGCCGAATAAGGTGACGGCCAACAACCATCGGGATAATTCTCCGGAATCAAACTTTCCCTCAAAATATCCGGGTGAAGAGAGAGATCGGAATGAACAAAATCTTTATTCAGGCAAGCACTTAAATAATCTTTGAAAGTTTTCCGGTAATCCCCTTTTTCATAAGATGTAATCACCCGTTCCAGGTCTTCGATATAGAAACTATTCAGAATATCGGCATTAGACTCGTCCGGATCAGAAGGATTATTTTTCTTATATACTTCTTCTGTACGTATATATATTTCTGTCTGCGGAGAAGTACTCCATTTCAACTTCTGTACGATTAAGGATTGTATCTCCCACAGGTTTTCGAGTGTCTGAACATCTGACAAATAGCTTTTATTATCATCAGCCAGTTCTTTCTGATTTTCTGTCAAGCGTTCAAACAGATTATCTTTTAGTTCTTTAAAATCATCTGACCAGGTATTAGTATCTACTTTATTCTCTTCCAACTGTCTTAACGCCCACGGCATAGTAGAAAGTCCGAAAGAATTTTGTATGTATATACCTTGACAATCCAGTTTAACAGAAGCGTAACAAACTCTTGCATCAGTCACATTCGGATTAATACTTTCGTCTTTAAAGAATGCTTTTACAAAATCAGACACAGAACTCATAGAAAATACACCCAGATAGATCGTGTACTGGATCGTTTTCTTTGGATCTCTTGCCATCAACGGACGTATCCAGGGAAGATCGTTCAATCGTTTCACACTGGAATCCTTCGGCAAAAGTGCCGGAGAGAAATGTTCCAGTTTGTGCCAACAAGAAAGTATATGCTTATAATCCATCCTTTTACTTTTTATTTTGCAAATACTCCTGCTTTATCACATCAATAGTCCGGCCTCCTATTCCTATATTTTCATCCGGTAATTCTTTAATCGTACATAGGAAGAATTCTACCGGTATCTGCATTACTTCAGAAGCTACTTCTGTCATTCTCCGGATTAATTCACTTTTTTGTTCATGGGTAAGTGAGCCGCCTTCAACTGTGATATATGGCATTATATTATTTGTTAGTTGTTTTATCTGTTATTCATTCTTTCCTTGATTTTTCCCCAGGCATGTGTGTCGAACAGACAGCTACTCCGCATCGTATCATACATTTCTTTAAATCGGGACATAGGTATCATAAAACTTAAAATATCCGGTTCAAAATAAGGGCGTACAGAAGGATCGAAAAACCCGATGAAGGTACGTTTTCCTCCTCTCGCATTCTCAATAACGGCTTGTGTGACTACAGAGCAACAACCGGAACCGAATAGAGAGGTAACGGCATCCTCTGAGTTATTATCGAAAAAGGCCCAGGTAGCCAAACCGGAAAGCATATCGGGTGTCGCCAAAAACAGGATACCTTCCAGATTGTCAAAATTCTCGACTTTATCCATTCGGGTAAAATTCAGATAATCCATCTTTGCTCTCGGAACCTGCAACTCTTCCAAAAACTCAGAAACACCTTCGGGTGTTTGTTTGTATTTTTCTTTTAAAGACACAAATCCGGGAATCCGTTCAGGCATCTCCGTAAAACCCGTATAGAATTTTCCGCCACCACAACCGATAGTTTCCACACTCAAACTAACCGTTTGTCCGGCTCTAACCTCTTTCATGCATTTGAATAAACATCCTCCGATTTTATCGACCGGATTTACCGGTTGCTCCGAATACCAAAAGACAATAGGAAGATCGACTTTCTCACCGAAGGCCTCATGATAATTATTGAGAAACACTTGCATGTCCATGATACAGATGATTTAATTGGTTTTGTCAAATATACGAAAAGATTCTATATGTTATGACTGCAAATATCAAAACAATCTGGTCGATAGCTATATTCACATTACTGGCATCCATTAAAGAGACAGTTCTTATCATCCGGATGAAAAAGCAGGAATTAAACAGAAGAGTTCAATTTTTCATTAGAATAATAGTATATTTGAACTGTTATTTTCAATATCAATCTAAAGACTACAGCCATGTACGAACTTCAGCAAGTTGGCGAAAAAAGCTACTACATAAATTCTCCGGCGAAAATCGGTATCTATCGGCAAAATGAGACAGATATTTATCTGATCGACAGTGGCAACGACAAAGAAGCCGCCAAGAAAATCATTAAAATTGCCGCACAACAAAACTGGACGATAAAAGGAATTGTCAATACCCATTCCAATGCCGACCATATCGGAGGGAATGCCTATTTGCAACAACAAGTCGGCTGCCCTGTCTTTGCAAATGGAGTACTATCCGTTCCTATCTTTCCTGGCTCAAAGATCTCGGTAAATTATCCGTCAGTTTTGAGAATAACATGCTCCAATGGAAAAGTCTTTAATCATTAATTTAAATTCAACATCATGAAAATTATATCAATACGAGAAAATCCGGCCTATAAGGATATCGCTATCAACTATTTTCAAAGCAAATGGCCTTCCGTATACCCCGTGCTCTATGAAGATTCTATTAATCACAGTATAGATTCTCCGAATCCACTTCCTCAATGGTATCTATTGGAAAAGGATAATGAAATAATCGGTTGTGCGGGACTGATCACCAATGATTTTATCAGCCGGATGGATTTGTACCCGTGGGTTTGTGCCGTATATATAGATGAAAACCACCGGGGACATTTTTACAGTACACTTTTATTGGAGAAAGCCAAAGAAGATACGATTAAAGCCGGTTTTAGCAGATTATACCTCAGTACGGAACATATCGGATTCTATGAAAAGCTGGGATTCAAATATATAGGTCAAGGTTACCATCCTTGGGAAGACGAATCACGCATCTATGAAATAGAGGTAAAAACATAATTCTACCGGATAACAATGATTATACTGAAACTTTTTCAGCATAAGTCATGCTTTGATTTTGAATAAATACATATATTTGCTTCTAATAAAAAATTATGTTTATGAGAATCACGTATTTTATCATCACCCTCGCGATTTGCTTCTGCATGTCTCTCCATGCGGAAAACAAAGCAAATGATTACATGAAACAGGCCCAAAACAGCCTGGAACAAAAGGACTTTACCAAAGCCCGTTATCTTTATCTGCAAGCTTACAAAGCCTTCTCGAACGAAGGGGACTATACACAAGCCATTGATTGCGGAACAAAAGCGACGTATCTTTACTATCGCGAAAACTATTATCAGGAAGCATTCGAGCTTTGCCGGCAAATGACGCAGTTTCTTTTAACCGAAGAACAGAAAGCGCAAAAGACCTTCTACGACCAACGTTTCCAATTGACAAAAGAACGGCTGCAGATGTACATAAAACTCAAAAACGCGGCACAGGCACAGCTTCAACTCAACACATTGGATAATCTGGTAAGCCAGGCTGGTAGCGAAAAACTCGCCGAAGACTTTTTATATACCCAGGCAAGTTATTATTATACATTCGGACAAAACGAACAAGGAGATGCCAGCTTCAGCAAACTCATCAACCAATATAAGGATAAAAAAGAGTACGACAAGGTAAGCGAATGTTACAAGCACCTGATCACAATAGCCCGCTCAGCCAATAATGCCCCGTTAATGGAACGTACCTACGAAAAATATATCGTCTGGACCGATTCCGTTAAAGCACTTAATGCACAGGATGAACTGGGAGCATTGCAGTTAAAGTATGACGACAGCCTGAAAACCATACAGGAAAAAGATGACAAACTATCAGGCAAACAATACATGATAGTAGGTCTTTGCACACTGGTTGTCATCCTTATCGCCGGATTGCTTTTCGTAGCATTCCTGTTATTACGCTTCATTGTGCTCAACAAAAAGCTGAAAAACATCATCCAGACAACCAACGAGCACAGCGAACAGCAGACCAAATTTATCCAAAGCATATCGGAGCAAATGAAGCCGACTCTCAATAAGCTCAATGTATCGGCAGGAGAATTGCGGGCCGAAGCAATCCTGACACGTGTAAATGCCTTGAAGCAATTCAGTGTAAACATCCAGGAATTATCTTCTCTTGAAAGTTCTTTAATGGAACCCTACGAAGTACAATCGTTCAATATGGGTAGTTTCTGCAAAAAAACGATGGATAAGGTAAAAGATAAAATCCATCCGGATGTAGAAGTTATTGTCGATGCCCCTCAACTGGAAGTAAAAACAAACGCAGAACAACTGGAACGTATTTTATTACATCTGTTGAATAATGCAGCTTCACATACGACTTCCGGTAAAATATGGCTGGAATTCAAGAGAAAGGGAGCACACCTTTGCCACATGATCGTAACTGATAACGGAACAGGCATTCCCGACGAACTGAAAGAAAATCTCTTCAAACCATTCAACGAAGTCAAGGACCTGGCAGAAGGTGACGGACTAGGTTTGCCTATCTGTGCCCTGATCGCCAACAAACTGAACGGCAGCCTTTCAATTGATATGGATTATAAAAAGGGATGCCGGTTTATTCTGGTATTACAGATATAAAGGAAACTGTTCACTATTTACGAAAAGCTCATTTAATAAAAGTCTTCCGATATTCCCGGAAGACTTTTTTATTTGTCGTCTCCCCCGTAAGAAGATATTCAAAACCCAACTTCTCACAAACCCTGACGGATGCCATATTCTGATCGTACATACGGGCAATAAGTTCCGTACAACCTAATCGGCTGAAAGCATAATCGATCAAACCCTGACATACTTCCGTTCCATATCCTTTATTCCAATACGCTTGATCGATAATGTAACCAACCTCCATTTTCCCAGGATCCGAAAATGAGTTGAACAATCCGGCTTCACCTATAATCTTGTTTTCTCCCCTCAACTTAACAGCAAACACACCATATCCTTTCGGGTATCCGGTTTCATTCGTTGCCTTATAGCGAGCTTTTAATTCCTGCAAAGTCCAGTCATACCTGCCGGACTGGATGTATTTCATATTTTCTTCCTGAGTATAGATAGCTAAAAGAGCCTTCAGTTCCTCTTCTATGGTAATTTCCTTTATTACCAGTCTTTCCGTTTCAAAATGAACCATACGATTATAGTTATCAAGAAAAACATCAGTACCTAATGCGATAAGACGTTGGTTTTCAATAAAATTCTGTCCATATTTGAGCCATCGTTTGGTAAATAACTTAAATTTACTACATGGAAAAATCCGGCATTGGAAACAATGGGTAATACCTTTTTCCTTACAACACAAATGAAAGGTTTTACACCGTTCACATTTATCTGAATATTCGGCACCCTTGCAAGGTTTCTTTATCCGCGTATAGTTTGGGCAGCCTCCACAAAAGACACCGCAAGCCGGAACTCTCCCATTGTAAATAATATCAATCATACAAAGATTTCATTTTATTTCTAACAAAGATAAACAAAATACAGGGTTTACATTATCAAAATGATAGTTATTTCAAACTATTAAAAGAAATAGCATCTTTCATTTTACAACCAAACAACCGCTCATTGATTTCATATTAACATTAAAACAGCCACTATCATGTCAAATAGAAATCAACCACTCTAATAAACAAAAAAAACGTCAGTATTTAACACGGACACACATATCATTATGCAAGAAACAAACTATATTTGTCGAACAATTTGACAACAAAACAGGTATTAAGCAAACATAAGGTCAACAAACGATGAAAGAACAGATCTATTTGAACAGAAAGCAAGGATTATATGATCCTGCGAATGAACATGACGCGTGTGGAGTCGGAATGTTGGTTAACATTCACGGAGGAAAGTCGCACGACATTGTAGAGTCAGCCCTTAAAGTATTGGAAAATATGCGTCACCGGGGTGCAGAAGGTGCCGACAACAAGACTGGTGACGGTGCTGGTATCCTACTTCAGATCCCTCACGAATTTATTTTGTTGCAAGGGATTCCCGTTCCTGAAAAGGGAAAATACGGGACAGGTCTAGTCTTTCTTCCTAAAGACGAAGCACAACGCTCGGCCATCCTCAGTATCATGATCGAGGAGATTGAAAAGGAAGGTCTTACCCTGATGCATCTGCGGAAAGTTCCTGTGAACAGTGACATACTGGGAAAAGACGCACTGGCAACGGAACCGGATATCAAACAAATTTTCGTCACTGGCTGCGATAATCAGCAGGAGTTGGAATTGAAGTTGTATGTGATACGTAAACGCATAGAAAACAAGGTTGCAATTTCTGACCTGGCAGCAAAGAATGACTTCTATGTAACGTCTTTATCTACCAGGAATATTGTATATAAAGGAATGCTGGAATCCATGCAGCTCCGTCACTACTTCCCGGACCTGACAAATAACTACTTTACAAGCGGGCTGGCATTGGTTCACTCCCGTTTCAGTACGAACACATTTCCGACCTGGAGCCTGGCACAACCTTTCCGCCTGCTGGCTCATAACGGAGAGATCAATACGATCCGCGGGAATCGGGGATGGATGGAAGCGCGTGAAAGTGTACTCACCTCTCCTACCATCGGCAGCATTGAGAGTATCCGTCCGATCATTCAGCCAGGGATGAGCGATAGCGCTTCGCTGGATAATGTGCTGGAGTTTCTGGTGGCATCAGGGTTGAGCCTGCCGCATGCCATGGCGATGCTCGTGCCCGAAAGTTCGAATGAAAAGAATCCGATATCGGAAGACCTGAAAGCGTTCTATGAATATCATTCTATATTGATGGAACCCTGGGACGGTCCGGCAGCCCTGCTCTTCAGCGACGGACGGTTTGCCGGCGGAATGCTCGACCGCAACGGTCTGCGTCCGGCTCGTTATCTGATCACTAAAAACGATATGATGCTGGTAGCTTCCGAAGTCGGCGTTATGGATTTTGAAGCTAATGAGATCAAGGAAAAGGGACGCCTGCAACCGGGAAAAATATTAATGGTCGACACCGAAAAAGGGGAGATCTATTATGACGGCGAACTAAAAAAACAACTTGCTGAAGCCAAACCGTATAAGACATGGCTGGCAAATAACCGCGTAGAACTGGACGAACTGAAATCCGGACGCAAAGTTCCGCATACGGTAGATAACTACGACAAATTACTGCGTACTTTCGGTTACAGCCGTGAAGACATAGAAAAGATCATTGTCCCGATGTGTACCGGAGGTGCCGAACCAGTCGGTTCCATGGGTAACGACACACCGTTGGCTGTCCTCTCCGACCGTCCGCAGTTATTATACAACTATTTCCGCCAGCAGTTCGCACAAGTGACTAACCCGCCGATCGACCCGATCCGCGAAGAACTGGTGATGAGCCTGGAAGAATATATCGGCGCGTAGGTAACAATATTCTAGTGCCTAGCGAAAGCCATTGCAAGATGGTACGGTTGAATCATCCGATCCTGACCAACACACAACTGGACTTGCTATGCAATATCCGGTACAAAGGTTTCAACGCCGTCAAACTCCCGATGCTGTTTGAAGCAGCCAAAGGACGTGAAGGTCTGAAGTCGGCCCTTGACGAACTGTGCAAAAAAGCGGAACAATCCGTTACCGACGGAGTGAATTACATCATCCTGAGTGATAAAAATGTCGATGAAAAGCTGGCACCGATCCCTTCCCTCCTTGCCGTCAGTGCGGTTCATCACCATCTGATCTCCGTACAGAAACGGGTACAAACAGCCCTGGTTGTTGAAACGGGTGAGATGCGTGAAGTAATGCATGCCGCATTGTTGCTGGGATACGGGGCAAGCGCCATCAATCCTTATATGGTCTTTGCCATCCTGAAAGAACTAGAAGACAAACACGAGATACAATTAAACTATGAAACGGCCCGTAAGAATTATATAAAATCCATCTGTAAAGGACTGTTTAAAGTCATGAGCAAGATGGGGATCAGTACTATCCGCAGTTACCGGGGAGCCAAATTGTTCGAAGCAGTCGGCCTGGATGCGGAACTGGTACGCACTTATTTCGGCGGTACGACCAGCAACGTCGGTGGCATCCGCCTGGATGAGATTGCACGCGATTCGATCACCATGCACCACCAGGCATTCGACCAACCGGTAGACGGCATGTTGGAACACAAAGGTATTTACAGTTTCCGGAAAGACGGTGAGAAACATGCCTGGAACCCGGAAACCATCTCTACCCTGCAACTGGCAACCCGTTGGGTAGTTACAAGAAATTCAAGGAATATTCGCAGATGGTGGACGAGAAGGAATCTCCCATCTTTCTCCGCGATTTCCTGACTTTCAGGAACAAAAATCCATTCCGATCGAACAGGTGGAACCGGTGGAAAAAATCATGAAACGGTTCGTTACCGGTGCCATGAGCTTCGGTTCGATCAGCAAGGAAGCGCATGAAACAATGGCGATGGCCATGAACAAGATACATGGCCGGAGCAATACCGGAGAAGGTGGCGAAGATCCTGCCCGGTTCACTCCGCGCGAAGACGGTTTATCTCTCCGCTCTTCCATCAAACAGGTGGCATCGGGACGTTTCGGCGTAACAACGGAATATCTGGTAAATGCAGATGAGATACAAATCAAGGTGGCCCAGGGAGCCAAGCCGGGAGAAGGCGGACAGTTGCCGGGGTACAAGGTGAACGACATCATTGCAAAGACGCGTCATTCCATTCCGGGCATCTCGCTGATCTCTCCTCCTCCTCACCATGATATCTATTCGATCGAGGATCTGGCACAACTGATCTTCGACCTCAAGAATGTCAATCCGAAAGCGGAGATCAGTGTCAAGCTGGTTTCGGAAAGCGGCGTCGGAACCATCGCGGCAGGTGTAGCCAAAGCGAAAGCAGACCGCATCGTCATCTCCGGAGCCGAAGGCGGAACAGGTGCTTCACCGGTCAGCTCGATCCGTTATGCCGGACTGCCGCCCGAACTGGGATTGTCGGAAACACAACAGACACTGGTCATGAACAGCCTGCGCGGACAGGTCCGCCTGCAGACAGACGGACAATTGAAAACCGGACGCGACATCGTGCTGATGGCCCTGTTGGGAGCCGAAGAGTTTGGCTTTGCCACCTCCGCACTGATCGTACTGGGGTGTGTGATGATGCGTAAATGCCATATGAATACCTGCCCGGTCGGCGTAGCGACACAGGATGAAGAGTTGCGCAAACGTTTCCACGGGCGCCATGAATATCTGGTGAATTTCTTCACCTTCCTAGCTGAAGAAGTTCGCGAACACTTGGCAGAGATGGGTTATAGCAAGCTGGATGATATTATCGGACGGACAGACCTCATTGTTGATAAACGAACCCATGGCACACAGATGACGCAGATCGAACAGATGGCCACAGATCAAAATTTAAACAATCTGCGTAAATCCCCCATATCTGTGTCATCTGCGTGCCATAAATATGATTTACTGGACTTCTCCCATCTGTTGCACCTCCCGGAGCAGGCGGCTCATACACCTATCCATCATACGACAAACCAGGTGCATCAAATAGAGAATGTAAAGGATACGGATATCATTCTTCATGCTAAAGGAGCCATCGAGTTCCAGCAGGAAGTATCGCTGGATTATGCCATCGCCAATACCGACCGGAGCGTCGGCGCCATGCTTTCCGGCGAGATTGCCAAACGTTACGGGAATGCCGGCCTGCCGGATCACACCCTGAACATCAAGTTCAAAGGCTCAGCCGGACAGAGTTTCGGTGCCTTCCTCGCCCACGGCGTTCATTTCCGCCTGGAAGGAGAAGCAAACGACTATCTGGGAAAAGGCCTTAGCGGTGGCCGCATCAGCCTGATGCCTCCGGTACGTTCCACCTTCGTTGCCGAAGATAATACCATCGCCGGTAATACATTATTATATGGGGCAACCAGCGGGGAAGTCTACATCAATGGCCGTGTCGGCGAACGTTTCTGTGTACGGAACAGCGGAGCTATTGCCGTTGTGGAAGGTGTCGGAGACCACTGTTGCGAATATATGACCGGAGGCCGCGTCGTCGTGCTCGGCCGGACGGGGCGAAACTTTGCCGCCGGCATGAGCGGCGGTGTGGCTTATGTATGGAACAAGGCCGGCGATTTCGATTACTATTGCAATATGGAAATGGTCGAACTTTCCCTGATCGAAGACAGTGCCACCCGCAAGGAGCTGCATGAACTGATCCGCAAGCATTATCATTATACAGGCAGCCACCTGGCCGGCAAGATGCTGGATAACTGGGACAAACAGGTAGACGAATTCATCCAGATCGTCCCGATCGAATACAAGAAAGTATTGCAGGAAGAACAGATGAAGAAGTTGCAACAGAAGATCGCAGAGATGCAGCGGGATTATTAAATATCACTTTTCACTCTTAAAATCGAAACAACAATGGCAAATCCAAGAGCATTCCTCACCATACATAGACAAGAGGCAGGTTATCGTCCTGTCGAAGATCGTATCGACGATTTCAGCGAAGTAGAACAAACACTCAACAGCAGCGACCGTCGCCGCCAGGCATCCCGTTGCATGGATTGCGGCGTACCTTTCTGCCACTGGGCATGCCCCATCGGCAACAAACAACCCGAATGGCAGGACTTCCTCTACAAAGGGCAATGGAAAGAGGCTTACCAGGTACTGGAACAGACCTGCGACTTTCCGGAATTCACCGGCCGCGTCTGTCCCGCCCTTTGCGAAAAAAGCTGTGTACTGAAACTAAGCTGCGACGAACCTGTCACCATCCGCGAAAACGAAGCTGCCATCGTCGAAGCCGCCTTCCGCGAAGGTTATATCCAGCCGCAACAACCCCGGCGCAATGGCAAACGCGTTGCCGTAGTCGGAAGTGGCCCCGCCGGACTTACCGCCGCCAACCAACTGAACCGTAAAGGTTATGAAGTGACAGTCTTTGAAAAAGATGAATTACCGGGTGGCCTGCTCCGTTTCGGCATTCCCAATTTCAAATTGGGGAAAAACATCATCGACCGCCGTATCCGCCTGATGGAGAAAGAAGGAATCAAATTCCGTGTAAACACGATGGTCGGCAAAGAAGTGACAGCCCGGGATATTGTCAAAGACTTCGATGCCGTCTGCATCGCCATCGGTTCGGAAATACCACGCGACCTTCCGATCGAAGGCCGTAACCTGAAAGGCGTTCATTTCGCCCTCGAACTGCTGGGACAACAGAACCGCCTCCTCGAAGGCATCGCCATTCCCCCTAAAAACATCATCAATTGTAAAGGCAAGAAAGTCCTGGTAATCGGTGGCGGTGATACGGGCAGCGACTGCGTCGGGACAGCCAACCGCCATGGTGCCGCCAGCGTCACCCAGATCGAGATCATGCCCCAGCCGCCTGTCGGACACAATCCCGCAACTCCCTGGCCCATGTATCCGCAGGTACTGAAAACCAGCAGCAGTCACGAAGAAGGCTGCATCCGCCGCTGGAACCTGGCTTCCTGCCGCTTTATCGGCGATAAAAACATACTGAAAGGGGTGGAAGTGGAAGAAGTGGAATGGATACCGTCGGAAAACGGAGGCCGTCCCGACATGAAAATGACCGGAAAGAAAGAGATCATCGAAGCCGACCTTGTTTTCCTTGCAATGGGTTTCGTCCATCCCGAACAGGAAGGTCTTGTAAAAGAACTCTCACTGGCAGTGGACGGACGTAAGAATATCGCCGTCGACAGTCAAAATCAAATCGCCGGCAGTAACCTCTTCGCCTGTGGCGATGCCGTCAGCGGAGCCAGCCTGGTCGTACGGGCAATGGCCTCGGGACGCAAGGCTGCAAAAGCAATTGACAAATATCTAACAAAATAAAACAACAGGATTATGTGTGGCATTACAGCAATCTTCAACATTCGTGAAGGAGCCTCCGCCCTCCGACAACAGGCGCTTGAAATGAGTAAACGTATCCGTCACCGCGGCCCGGACTGGAGCGGGATTTATCAGGGTAAAACCGCCATCCTCGCCCACGAACGTCTTTCCATCGTCGACCCGGCTTCCGGTGGCCAACCGCTGAAAAGCAAAGACGGTAAACTGATCCTTACCGTCAACGGTGAAATCTACAACCACCGTGAGATTCGTGAAGAGTTGAAAGGAGAATATGAATTCATGACCGGCTCCGACTGCGAAGTCATCCTCGCCCTCTACCGCAAATACGGTACCGGTTGCGTGGAAAGGTTAAGCGGAATCTTTGCCTTCGCCCTCTACGACGAAGAAAGCGACACCTATCTCATTGCCCGCGATCCGATCGGCGTCATACCTTTATATATGGGTTACGACGACCACGGACATCTTCTCGTCTCCTCCGAACTGAAAGGTCTGGAAGGCTTCGCCACCATCTACGACCAGTTCAAGCCCGGTCACTACTTTTACAGCAAAGATACGGACCTTACGAAATGGTATGTCCGCGACTGGATGGATTACGAAAACGTGAAAGACAACCCCGCCAGCATAGAAGAACTCCATGACGCTCTCGAAACTGCCGTGCAACGCCAGTTGATGAGCGACGTACCTTATGGCGTGCTCCTTTCCGGCGGCCTGGATTCGTCTATTACTTCCGCCATCGCCAAGAAATATGCCGCCAAGCGTATCGAGACCGGAGGTAAAGCCGATGCCTGGTGGCCGCAACTTCATTCTTTCGCCATCGGCTTGAAAGGTGCCCCCGACCTGATCGCCGCCCGCAAGGTAGCCGATGCGATCGGAACCGTCCACCACGAGATCAACTACACAATCCAGGAAGGTCTGGACGCCCTCCGCGACGTTATCTATTATATCGAAACCTACGATGTAACGACCGTACGTGCTTCTACCCCGATGTATCTCCTTTCCCGCGTCATCAAAAGCATGGGTATCAAAATGGTTTTGAGTGGCGAAGGAGCCGACGAAGTGTTCGGTGGCTATCTGTATTTCCACAAAGCGCCGGATGCCAAGGCATTCCACGAAGAGACATTGCGTAAGATAAGTAAACTCTATCTATATGATTGTTTGCGTGCCAACAAAAGCCTCTGTGCCTGGGGTGTGGAAGGCCGTGTTCCCTTCCTCGACAAAGAATTTCTCGACGTTGCCATGCGCCTGAACCCGGCCACCAAAATGTGTCCGGGCAAGACGATAGAGAAGAAAATCCTCCGCGAAGCCTTTGCTGATATGCTGCCCGAAGAGATCGCCTGGCGTCAGAAAGAACAGTTCTCCGACGGCGTTGGCTA
Organism: Parabacteroides sp. AM58-2XD; assembly: GCF_003463685.1. NCBI lineage: Bacteria > Pseudomonadati > Bacteroidota > Bacteroidia > Bacteroidales > Tannerellaceae > Parabacteroides > Parabacteroides sp. AM58-2XD. The sequence goes on along the minus strand of NZ_QSDP01000006.1, from coordinate 53,600 downwards.
CAGTTGGATCGACACATTGAAAAAGATCACTTCCGAACTGATCACCGACGAAGAGATGAAACAAGCCGCCGACCGTTTCCCGATCAACACGCCGCAAAACAAGGAAGAATATTATTACCGTACGATCTTCGAAGAACACTTCCCGAGTGAGAGTGCCGCACGCAGCGTACCATCCGTCCCGAGCGTTGCCTGCTCGACAGCCGAAGCACTGGCTTGGGATGCCGCCTTCAGGAATATGAACGAACCGAGCGGACGTTCCATCAAAGGGGTACACGAAGCTGCTTATTAAACTCCTTACGACCAGAAATAGTCAATATGATTGCCAGAAGTGAATCTTTATTTATAGCACTGGTTGTAACCAATTCCCCTCTTGAGAGGGGATAAGGGGTGTGTAAAAGCCTGTTATAGGACCGAACTATAACGTACGTCCCATGACAGTGGGAATTTTTCCCCATTGCAATGGGGATCATTCCCCTCCAGTGGGGGAAAATTCCCCACATAAATAAAGAATGTGGGGAATTTCTAACAAGAAAAAAACATTCCTCGGCTAATAAAGTCTCAAAATACAGCCTGAAGACACCGTCACTAATTGATTCATATCTTTCTATAGAAAATCCTTTCTTACCGGATTGAACGTGTCAATCAGAACACCGGCTTCCACACACTCGCAACCATGCAAAACTCCCGGTTTCATATAAACGCCATCCCCAGTCCGGACAACCTTGGTTTCCCCATCCGTCGTAAACTTAAAAACGCCGCTTGCCACATAAGTAACCTGCGTATGGGGATGCGTATGAGGTGCACCGACCGCTCCCGCTTCAAATTTCACCTTCACCATCATCAGATCACCATTATATCCCATGATCTGACGTTGCACACCTCCACCGAGATCCTGCCATCCTATTTCTTTTTCAAACTGAAAATTAGTACTTTCGTGATTCATAAATTCTTATTTATTAATTCCTGTTCAGGCTGTAAAGATAGATGATAATGTAGTTTTTTCAAATATTCATAGGGTATCCGGTGCTTTTATACGTCAATTATTCGACATTCAGATACTTTGCTTAGTAATTACACATGAAAAACATTATAAATACTAAATTAATATTTTACCAAATGAAATTAAGATTGATTGTATGTTGCCTATTACTTTCCATAGGCAGTATATGGGCTAAAGACGATGCACGCAAGGCTTCGGAAGCCTTATCAAAAGGGTCATTCCCGAAAGAGCCTCTTCGTTCAAAGTGGAAATGCTCCAGGCGAAAGATGGAAAAGATTGTTTTGAAATTGAATCGAAAGGTCATAAGATCATATTACGCGGTAACAACGGAGTATCTGTGGCCTCCGCTTTATACCATTATCTGAAATACTACTGCAACGCCCATATTTCCTGGAACGGAGATAACCTGAATCTTCCGTCGCGATTGCCTGAAGTGCCGGAAAAGGTGGCCTGCCCCACCGCTTTCGACCACCGCGTTTATCTGAATTACTGCACAGTCAGTTACACGATGGCCTGGTGGGACTGGGAACGTTGGCAACGCGAAATAGACTGGATGGCAATGCACGGAATCAATATGCCTTTGGCAGTGATCGGACAGGAAGCTGTCTGGCAAAACACCTTACGCCGGTTTAAAATGAATGACGACGAAATCCGTACCTTCTTAGTCGGTCCGGCTTTCCAGGCATGGCAATGGATGACAAACATCGAAACATACGGAGGCCCGTTGCCTCAATCATGGATTGATTCTCACCAGATACTCGGACAACAGATACTTGAACGCCAGCGTGAACTGGGAATGACACCGATTCTGCAAAGTTTTACTGGTTTTGTCCCCATCAAATTGAAAGAAAAATATCCGGACGCCCGCATCAAAGACAAAAATCGTTGGTGCAACGCATTCACAGCAACCGTTCAGTTAGATCCTCTCGATCCTTTATTCAAAGAAATGGGACAAGCCTTTCTGGAAGAACAACAGAAATTATACGGAACCAATCATATATATGCAGCCGATCCCTTCCATGAAGGAGCAGCTCCCAGCAACGAAAAGTCATATCTCGAAGCGGTAGGGAAAGTGATATGGGAAGTCGCTGCCGGTTTCGATCCTGAAGCTGTTATTGCCATGCAAACCTGGTCGTTACGTGAAGCTATTGCACGCACATTCCCTCAGGACCGTTTGTTATTACTGGATTTAGGAGGCTGGAATGTGGAAAAATTCAATAGCTTCTGGAACTATCCGTATGTGGCCGGCGTACTGCATAACTATGGCGGACGTGTTTACATGGGTGGTAACCTGGCCTTATACGCCCAAAATGCACACGAACTGAAGCAAAGCCCCAAAGGAGGCAATATACAAGGCATTGGCCTCTTCCCGGAAGCAATCGAACATAATCCGGTCGTTTACGAACTGTCTACCGAAATAACCTGGATGCAGGATGCACCGGACTTGGAAAAATGGATTACCGATTATGCACGTGCCCGCTACGGAAAACTACCGGCCGGTGCAGAACAGGGGTGGAAAGTCTTACTGGAAACAGTCTATGGAAGTAAAGCCGGTAGATTACCCAGCACAGAAAGTGTCATGTGCGCCCGTCCGGCTTTGACCATCCAGAAAGTTGCCGCTAATGGAGATTTGAGTCGCCCTTATTCTACCGTTCGTTTATGGGATGCGGTCGATCATTTCCTTCAGGCTTCCAACGATCTGAAAAAAAGTGACACCTATCGTTATGACCTGGTGGATGTGATGCGCCAGTGTCTTTCCGACCTGTCTTTACCTCTACAAAAACAAATCACAGAAGCCTATCTGGCCGGAGATAACGAAAAGTTACAACAAGCCGGAGAGCAGTTTCTGACATTGATCGATGACTTCGACCGCCTGTTGGGTACCCGCTCTACTTTCCTGCTTGGCAAATGGATTAAAGAAGCACGCCAATGGGGAACGACCGAAGAGGAAAAAGATCTATATGAATGGAATGCCCGTACATTAGTTACAGTATGGGGCCCAAATCATTCTTCCGCTCACCTGTTTGAATATTCAAACCGTCAATGGGCCGGCTTAATGAAAGGGTATTATAAACCACGTTGGGAGAAATTCATCAGCTACCTGAAAGCCCAGCCCAAAGGAGAATGGCGCTATGACGAACAATATATCCGTAAATCATTAGGAGGACGTCCCGCATTGGATGCCAGCGATTTCTATACTCGTTTAACGAATTGGGAATATGATTGGGCGTTTAACAAAGACGTTTATCCGGATACTCCGCAGGGAGACGAGATTGAAATCGTAAAAGAATTATATGCCAAATGGCTTCCTGTGGTGAAACAGTTAAATAAATAAGATATATAAATCTTCTTTTTAAAATTCACACAAAAGATGCAATTAAACTGTTTAGAAATATCTACAACAAAAATTGCATCTTTTTTACAATATCCTATCCTAAACAAGCTCCCATAAACAAAATATTAAATTATTACACTTAAGTTCTTGAAGAACTATTGCATCCGCATGATGCAAATATAATACATTTTTATTACAAGTCGCTCAATACTTGATATTAATCAATATTCCATTTGCTTCTAAAAATCAGTATAAGCACTCCTATGTGTCATGAATATTTGACTTGCCAAAGTATAAGCACTCCTATGTGTCATGAATATTTGACTTGCCAATTTGTGATAGATACTATAAATCAACAAGATAACTTTTAAGATATTTATCATAGTTCTTCAAGAACTATATACTATTAGAAATCATAATTTCCATTGTGATAAGCAAAATGAAGGAGAAGGAGATAAGTTCTATTGATAGTTTATTTTGGAAAATTGCCATAAAAGATGATGAAATAGCATTTCGTTCTCTTTTTTTCCAGTTTTTCTCTCCATTATGTGTTTTCGCTCATAGATATGTAGACAACAGGGATACATGCGAAGACATTGTACAAGAAACTTTTTTCAAAATATGGAAAAACAGAAAGAATATAGAAATCAATACATCTAGCCGTAACTTTCTTATCACAAGTGTAAAAAACACCTGCATAGATTTCCTACGTAAACAGGAAACAGAACAAAACTGGCAACAAAAAGAGATCGAGAACAATACTTCATGGTATACCTCCGGAGATATCTACTCAACGATTGAACTAGAACAGATGCTTTCGGCAGCACTTGCCAAACTTCCTGACAACATACGGATTGTTTTTGAAAAAAACAGATTCGAAGGTATGACTTATGCTGAGATTGCAGTCGAACATAATATTTCAGTCAAGACAGTAGAGGCCTATATGACAAAAGCGCTAAAACATCTTCGTGTTGAATTGAAAGATTACCTCCCACTTATAATCCTGTTACTCTGGTAATATAAAAACATTCTTTAACATAGGGTGTCTTTTATGCTATACGTCTAATTTATAAAAGAACGAAAGTGGATATTCATACAGAACATATAATAGCATATCTTGAAGAACGTTTATCTAAAGAAGAAAAGAACGCTTTCGAGCAACAGCTACAATCTTCCCCCGACTTCAAAAAGGAAGTAGATGATATTCGTTTTATCTGGGAAACTACGGCAGAACTTAAACTGCATAAGCAAATAAACACCCGGCAGAACTGGGAAAAAGTCTCAAGACAAATCGCTATTGATAAGTACAAAAAGAAAATCCTGAGTTTTATCCGGACTTCAGCAGCAGTACTGCTAATCCCTGTTCTGATCGCGACCTATTCCCTGTTCAATACGCTGAAGGATTGGAACAACCTGCCGGTAGAACAAGTGGAATTGACAACAGCCTATGGTTTGATTTCCAAAATCACCCTTCCCGACGGATCCGAGGTATGGCTAAACTCCGGTTCCTCCATCTCCTACCCCAAACGTTTCACTGACAACAAAAGAAACATACAACTGACAGGAGAAGCATATTTTAAAGTAACTTCTGATAAATCGAACCGCTTCGATGTATTAACGCCCAATGGATTGCAAGTCAGTGCCTACGGTACGGAGTTCAATGTTAAGGCATATGAAGATGAAGATAAAATAGAGGCAACTTTAGCAAAAGGGCATATTGAAGTCACAGAAATAGGCCAGCCGGTTTCCAGGACCTTACGTCCAGGAGAACAGGTCGTATATTATAAAAATACCAGTAGAATGGATGTTGACAAAGTTAATCTGACTGTCGAAACGTCATGGAAAGACGGAAAAATGATATTCAGACGAGCTAACATGAATGAAATCGTACAACGACTCGCTCGCCATTTCAATGTCGACATCAAACTGGAAGGTGAAGAATTGTATGACTATAAATATTCTGCTACTTTTACCACAGAGACACTAAGTGAAGTATTACTTCTACTGGAAAAAACAGCGCCTATAAAATGTACAGTGATAGAACCTAAACAAACAGATGATTTCACCTATTCACGACGCACTGTTATCATAAAAACGATAAAGTAACACACACCATCAAAGAAAAAAGAAAAAAAGTGGATTTTAACATAGGGTGTTTCCCCGCACGTCACGTCTAATATAAAAATAAAAACAAATGTTATAAATGTTAACTTAAAAGAAGTATTATATGAGAACAGACACTTAAAGAAAAAGCAGGAAAACGCTGGTTACATTTTCCTGCTTCAATCAAACAAATTACCAATCCGAAAATCTCACCTGACGAATGGTAATCCCCAATTAAGTTATTTTCAAACCTAATTAAATTTGATAATGTGAAATTATGAAGAATTTATCAAACCTAGAAGGTTTTAAGTCTAATTTTGACTTATTACCAAAAATTCCAATGCGTATGAAACTCGCTGCATTCTGTTTAACCTGCTTTTTAAGTACGGCAAGTGCAAGCACCTTGTACTCACAATCTGCCCGAATTTCTTTGGACATGAGGAATGCTTCTGTTGAACAAGTTTTACAGGAAATTGAAGAAAGTTCCGAATTTTACTTTATGTACAACAGCAAGCTTGTTAATGTTGACCGTAAAGTAAACATCAAAGTTAAAGACAAATCTATTGAAACTATCTTAAATGAAATTTGCAAGGCTGCAAACATTGAATATAGTGTAAATGACAAGCAAATCATCCTGCGCCCGAAAAGCATGGAAGCAAATGCTACTCAGCAAAAAACAAAAACTATCAAAGGTATTGTCAATGACCAGTTAGGTCCTATTACCGGAGCAAACGTTTCTGTAAACGGTACTACTATCGGTACAATCACCGACATGGATGGTCGTTTCACTTTGGAGGTTCCGGAAAATGCGACATTACAAGTATCTTTTATCGGTTACCTGACTCAAAATGTAAAAGTGGAGGGACAAACCGATTTTACAATCTCCATGAAAGAGGATACACAGAAATTGGATGAAGTGGTTGTTATCGGCTACGGTACACAAAAGAAAATGAACCTGACAGGATCTGTAGCTACAATCTCTGCTGAAAACATTGTAACTATTCCGGTTTCCAATATTTCCAATGCGATGGCCGGACGTATGCCGGGTATCTTCTCTTACAATAAATCCGGTCTGCCAGGTGCATCTTCCCCGATCACCATTCGTGGAACCAATACACCCAACAATACAAATCCAACTTACGTAATCGACGGTGTTGTTCGTGAAAAAGCCGACTTCGATGCGTTGGATCCGAATACAATCGAAAACATCTCTGTACTAAAAGATGCAGCCTCGGCAGCTGTTTATGGTTCGCGCGCAGCAAACGGTGTGATTGTTGTTTCAACCAAACGCGGTAAGAATCAAAAACCACAATTCAGCTATTCAGGATTATTCGGTACCGAACGATCGACACGCAAGCCGGAAGTGTTGAGCGCATACGATAGAACGGTGTATCTGAATAACAAATTTATGTACAACGGTATTCCTGAAACCGACACCCGTTACTACACCGCCGACGAACAAGAATATTTCAAGACGCATAGTACAGACTGGGTAGATTTAGCTTGGAGAAATCCATTCATAATGCAGCATAACCTGAGTGTCAATGGAGGTAGCGATCGTATCAATTATTACATGTCAATTGGTTATTTCGATCAAAGCGGAACATTTGATAATTTGGATTTCCAACGCTACAGCTTCCGTTCAAATGTAGATGCTAAAGTAGCTGACAATTTTACGATCGGTTTGGACGTTGACGGAAACATGGGCGATCAGCGGACTCCCTATTGGCCTTACGATTCCGACCAGGAATTGATGAATGATATGTATCGTGCTTTATTAAACTTCCCATCTACCGAACCAGCTTATGTAAACGGAAAACCGAATGCTACTATTTATAACTGGAACGTATTGGAAGCCATTAAAAACGGACACCGATCTAAGAAAAAGAACACCCTGAATACCAAATTAAGTGCTAACTGGGATATTCCTTGGGTAGAAGGATTGACCGCCAATGCGATGTTCAACTACCGTCGGTATTATGAAAACTACAAAACCGTTGGTAAAGCCTATACATTGTATATGCACGAAACATCCGGTGAGCACAACCACATCATCCGTGATGATGCGCCCGTTACCGGAACACGTACAAGAACAGAAAACGGAAACTTTGTTCGGAAAGATTTCAACGAAACCAGTTCGTATACATTGAACCTGCAATTGAACTATAACCATACATTTGGGAAACATGACATTGGAGCCATGTTCTTATATGAACAATTCGAACAATGGGGTGATAATTTTTGGGCTCAACGCAAAGAATTGCTTTCACCATCTTTGGAACAATTGTTTGCAGGTAGTGCCGATAGCCAATGGAAAGATGCCAGCGGTAACGAATCTGAAATCGGACGTATCGGTTATGTAGGACGTGTCAATTACGGCTTTGACAACAAATATTTGTTAGAAGCTAACTTTCGTTACGACTCTTCTGTAAAATGGATCCCAGGAAAACGTTGGGGATTCTTCCCGTCGGTATCTGCCGGATGGCGTGTAACAGAAGAAAATTTCTTCAAATCAAATGCAAAACTAAGCTTCATTAACAATTTGAAACTTCGTGCATCTTATGGTACCTTAGGTAATGATGGAGGAAGCAATGTTGCTTATTACCAATATTTGAGCAAATTCAACACCGGTAGCAACGTTGTATTTGGAAGTGGGGCAACCGGTATTCTACCTGGGGTTTATCCTAGTAGAGGCATTACTTGGGAAACAACCACAACGACTGATGTCGGTTTCGACCTCGGATTATGGAACGGATTATTGAGCTTGGAATTCGATTACTTCCATAAAAAGACCAAAGATATTCTGATGGCTCGTACACGTACGATACCGGAGACGTTTGGTGCCAGCCTTCCAAAAGAAAACTATGCCGAAATGATCAACCAAGGTTGCGAGTTCTTAGTACGTCACGACAACAAAATTGGTAATGTGACCTACTACGTGTCAACCAACTTTTCTTTCGCCCGTAACCATTACACTAAAATTGATGAATCAGCTAATGCTTACGAATGGGAATTGAAAACAGGTCGTCCAATTAACTTTATCACTGGCTATATCGCCGATGGCATTGCCCGTACCGACGAAGATCTTGTTGGTTTACCTAAATATAATGGAGGTTTCAGTTGGTCAAAAGGAGATATCATCTTGCAAGATATACATGGTGCCGGTGGTGTTGGTGGTCCCGATGGAGTAGTCGATGGTAATGATAAAGCAGTCCTTTCATTATATAGTAAAGATCCTGAAATTATCTACGGTATCAGTTTAGGTGGTGAATGGAAAGGGCTTGACTTCACAGCATTCTTCCAAGGAGTCGGCCATCGTTCAATCATGTTCCCTAACCGTGGTGATACGTGGACAGAGCAAACGGTTTTGAATATCTGGTCGGATGCTTATTCTCCCGATAATATCAATGGTGAATATCCGCGTGTAGGAGGTACAGGGTCTGTAAGGGCCAATAGCCAAGCTTCTACATTCTGGCTGATGAACGGTAACTATTTCCGTTGTAAAAATATCGAAATCGGCTATACATTGCCTAAGCAATGGATGAGTTCGATCGGTGTAGACCGTTGCCGTTTTTATGTATCAGGGACTAACTTGTTCGTGTTAGACCACATCGGCATTTACGATCCGGAAAATAGCGGCGACCGCGGTGCTTACCAATATCCGTTGACAAAGAGTTTTAACTTCGGTGTTAATGTTAGTTTCTAATCATTTGAGTAATTCGATATGAAAAAAATATTTATTACATGTGCAGCCATTTTGGCTTTATCATCTTCATGTTCCAGCATATTGGATAAAGAAGACCTGAGTTCTATCTCAGAAGAGCAAGTTTGGGTTGATAAAACATTAACAACCTCTTTCCTGAATGCATTATATGCCTCTATTCCGGCATGGGATACCTCCGTAGCTGATGCCTCAGACGAGGCCACAGGTGGCGGCTCTTGGACAAACGGTACCATTACCCCGGATAGTCCTATCTGGTACTGGCCGTATGCAAACATCCGCAATTGTAACATTTTTATACAAAATGCTTCAAACCCGGAGGTATGTACCATTGACCGTGAACTGGCAGACCGTTTGATCCATGAAGCTCGTTTCATCCGGGCTTACCTCTATTTTGAAATGGTAAAACGTTATGGCGGCGTGCCTTTGATAACAGTACCTCAAGAGATAACAGACGACCTCTTTGTCAAACGTAATTCAACCGAAGAGTGCTTCGAGTTCATTATCAATGAATTAAACGCTTGTTCTGAAAAATTGCCCGCTACATACGATGCCAGTGAATTGGGACGTATTACCAAAGGAGGGGTTAAAGCTTTCTTAGGACGAGTATTGTTGTTTCGTGCCAGCCCACAATTCAATCCTAACAACAAGATCGAGCATTGGCAAACAGCATATGACCACAACAAGGTGACACTTGAATATCTGATCGGTCAAGGACATGCTTTATACGAAGACTACGGTGAATTATTCTTGGAAGAAATGAACAAAGAAGTGATCTTTGCCATCCGCTATGAAAACCCGACCCGTACGCATAACCGCGATGCGGCAGTTCGTCCGATCAAATTCTCACAAAATGCTTCTGGTGGATGCCATCCGACACAAGAGGTTATCGACCGCTTCCCGACTATCGATGGTGGAACCTACACCTATGCCGATTGGGAAAAAGAAGGTAGCGGAGATATCTTTAAGTTGTGGGAAAACCGTGACAATCGTTTCTATGCAACAATAGTTTACCAAGGTAGTACCTATTTCAACGAAAAAATGGAATTGAATGAAGATGCTCAAAATGACTATGCGTATGGAAAAAACATGGGTACTCGAACTGGATATTATTCCAAAAAAGGTATCAATCAGAGTTTGTCAATTGATGAATGTCAGAAATCAGGAACCGACTACATTGACATCCGCTTAGGCGAAGTTATGTTGAACTATGCAGAAGCAGCGGTAGAGGTTGGTAAACAGGATGAAGCATTCGATATGCTAAAACAAATCCGTAAACGTGCCGGTATCAAAGAAACCAGTTCTAATCCGGACATGAAAGGAATGCTTTACGGTTTGAATCCGAACATGAGTCAAGAAGAAATGCGTGAAGCTGTACATGAAGAACGTTTCATCGAGTTGTTGTTCGAACAAAAACGCATATGGGATATGCGTCGTTGGATGATCTACGACAAATTAATGACAGGTCAGGAAAAACGTCATGCATTAGTGATGACCAAAAAAGGAGATGGTAACTATTCCACCCATCTGTTCGACCGTGACAATACCCCTATGATCACAAACGAACAAATGTATTTCCTACCAATGAAACGAGGCGAAATGAGCAACAACCCTAACCTGGAACAAACAAAAGGTTGGGAAAATGGTACATTCGATCCGCAGGCAGGACTGTAATAGTAAATAACTTAATTATAAACAGGGGCTAAATAAACTATTTATTCTGGCTCCTGTTTTTTTTATTATCATGAAGAATTATAGAACAACAGCAATTTTGATAGGCTGCTTAATTAATATTTACTGTATAAATGCTTCTATATCCAATTTTGACAACAAGTATAAAAAGGTTCTTGAAAAATATAGTATTTATACAGATTCCGTCATCAATGATTATTATAGCAGCGGACTAATCGGTAACGGGCTACTGGGAGCTTCGGTCTACAAACAGCAGGGAGATACGCTCTGTTGGGAACTCGGACGTACAGATGTATGTGATCATAGAAAAGAGAACTATTCCATATTATATACAGATTGTCGTTTGCCCATCGGTAAATTCCTAGTTCCCATGGCAAAAGGTTCTTCCTCCATGTTAACCGACCTATATAAATGTGAAGTCTCCGGAAGAATAAAAAACATAGATGGAACGGTTTCCTGGAGAACTTTAACTCCAGCAGAACATAATGTCTTCATCATTGAACTGGAAGGAGAAAATATTCCTGAAATCATTTTCAAACCCGAGCAGTCAATCAGTCCCCGATATACCTATAAAGACCAGGCCTATCGTAATAACGACTTTTTAGTAGGATACACAGCAAATCCGGACCCTATTGTCTATACAAAAAACGAATTTTCCATCTGCAAACAACCTCTTTTAGCAGGAGGTGAATATACTACCGTCTGGACAATCAGCAACCGCAAAAATAAAAAAGTACTGATTGCATCCATAGCCTATTCTCAAGTTCATACAGACACTGAGAAAGAAGCTATCAATAACATCAAAACCGTTCAAAAGGAAACCTTAAAGAAAGTCGAGAAGCGACACCTTAAATGGTGGCATACTTTCTATTCAAAAAGTTACGTATCCGTTCCGGAAGACAGATATAACGCCTTTTTTTGGTCTCAACTTTACAAATTAGGTTCAGCCACACGCAGCAATCGTTATCCAATAGACTTAATGGGTCCCTGGTTTCACAATGAAACTCCCTGGCCCGCTATTTGGTGGAATCTAAATATTCAATTAACTTATTCCCCTATGTTTACTATTAACCATAGCGAACTGTCTATTCCTTTATTAAAAATGCTGGACGATAATGTCGAAAATCTCAAAAGAAATGTTCCGGCTCTTTGCCCCTATCCAGCCATTGCTATTGGAAGATCCAGCACATATAATTGTAAAAGGACTGTTGAAAAAGAACATGGGCTATTACTCTGGACATTATTTTACTATTGGAAATATTGCAGTTACACTATGGATGATACCCGTCTAAAAGAAAAACTGTTTCCTTTACTCAAACTTTCGATAAATTATTACCGATATCTATTATTTAAAGGGGAAGACAAATACTTACATTTACCTTCAAGCCACTCTCCGGAATATGCCGATACAGAAGATTGTAATTTTGAACTATCCCTGCTTCGCTGGGGATGCGAAACACTGATAAAAACCGATAAAAGATTCACAATCAACGACCCATTATTACCTGAATGGGAAAATATTCTGAATAATCTTGTTCCCTATCCCGCAGATCAGGATGGCTTCCTGATAGGTAAGAATACCAAATTAAAGTCGGGACACCGGCATTACTCACATTTATTAATGCTTTATCCATTACAAAATTTTCCACTTACGACAGCTGAAAATATCGAAATAGCAAAAAAGTCTATTAATTATTGGTTAGGATTCAAAAATGCTTATTACTGTGGATATACATATACGGGAGCATCTTCCATGTCTACGTTGATGGGTGAAGGGAATCGGGCATACAATTATTTGAATATCTTCTTTGACAAGTACATGACTCCTAACACACTGTATAAAGAAGCCGGCCCTGTATTTGAAACACCAATGTCTGCATTAGCTTCATTTACAGAAATGCTACTTTCCAGTAATAACGAAACAATACGAATCATGCCGGCAATACCAGACACTTGGAAAAATATCAAATTCGATAATTTGTTGGCAGAAGGAGGTTTTGAAGTAAGCGCACAAAGGTCTAATGGCCTGACAGAAAATATTTCACTCAAAAGTTTATACGGTGGTAAATGTAAAGTCTACTGCGATATCCCAGATAAAGAGCGAAAGATAGAAACCTCAAAGACCGTCACAATACAAACTGGTGAAAACAACAGTCTCATTTTATCTATTCCTAAAGGAGAAACAGTGACAATAATAAGAAAATAAGAATAGACCACATTTGTATGCCATTTTACAAAAAGACGGCATTTCTCTAGAATTACTGACAATTCGTAGGAAATGCCGTCCTTTTTATACCCTTCTATGAACATAAAGACACAACCAAACCCGCCAACAAGTGTAGCTTTAACGATATTTCAACAACTTTTCACTCACAACAACTTACAATATCCACAGATTATTTGTTATACAGTTACGAATTATTACGTAAAACCGCTTTATTGAATCAAATTATCACACAATATAGATTTAAAGGGCATTTGGATACATTTAGTGATTATAATATATCAAAACGTCGTATATTTGCATCGTAACAAAACAAAAGGAAACAAGAATAGGAGTAAAACAAATAAAATGACAAATCCAGTTAGATTCACAAAGATGCACGGAGCCGGTAACGACTATATATACATAAACACGATGGCTTATCCCCTGGAAAACCCGGAAAAGCAAGCTATTAGATGGAGCGCTCTCCATACAGGCATCGGGTCGGATGGATTAGTCCTGATAGGTTCATCTGAAAAAGCCGATTTCAGCATGCGGATATTCAATGCAGACGGTTCCGAGGCCATGATGTGCGGAAATGCTTCCCGTTGCATCGGCAAATATGTATATGATGCAGGACTGACCGATAAAAAGACAGTTACCCTCGAAACATTATCCGGCATTAAAGAACTTCAGCTGACCGTTTCGGATGATGATACCGTCAGTGAAGTAACAGTCGATATGGGAACACCCGGAATCGGCGAACCAGCCCTCGAACTGGAAGCCGGCGGACAGGTTTACACCGGAACCGTCGTGTCGATGGGCAACCCTCATCTGGTTATTTTTGTTAATGATATAAACGATATCGACTTACCGGCTATCGGACCTAAGCTGGAAACACACGCCTTCTTCCCCGACCGGACCAATGTTGAGTTTGTACAGGTTTTAAAAGACGATGAAGTCCGGATGCGGGTATGGGAACGGGGCTCGGGCATCACCCAGGCTTGCGGAACAGGAGCTTGTGCTACAGTTGTAGCCGGTGTCGTATGCGGTAAGACTAAGCGGAAAACAAAAGTATTCATGGACGGCGGCCCGCTCACTATCCACTGGGACGAAAACTCAGGAAAGGTCTACATGACCGGAGGAGCAGTCACCGTATTTGAAGGAATAATAGAGAAATAACACAAAAAGCAAAACAAAGGGCCAACAACCCCGACAAAACAACAACATAAAACAATTGAACGAATATGGCACTGATTAATGAACATTTCCTGAAACTGCAAAGCAGTTACCTGTTTTCCGACATCGCGAAAAAGGTAAACAGTTTCAAAGTGACACACCCTAAAGACAAAATAATCCGCATGGGAATCGGTGATGTAACACAGCCCCTGGCACCTGCCGTCATCGAAGCCATGCATAAGGCGGTGGATGATTTGGCTTCTACAGAGAATTTCCACGGTTACGGCCCCGAACAGGGATACAGCTTCCTGATCGACGCAATCATCAAGAATGATTATGCCAGCCGCGGCGTATTCCTGGAGCCGGGAGAGGTTTTCGTCAGCGACGGTGCCAAAAGCGATTGCGGAAATATCGGCGATATTCTCCGCCACGACAACAGTATCGGGGTACTCGACCCGGTCTACCCCGTTTACATAGACTCCAACGTCATGAGCGGACGCACCGGAGTATTGGAAGACGGCAAATGGAGCGATGTTGTTTACATCCCCTGCACGGAAGCAAACGACTTCACGCCCGAATTGCCGGCCCGCAGGGTGGACATACTCTACCTCTGTTACCCGAACAACCCGACGGGAACGACCCTGACGAAAGACGAGTTGAAGAAATGGGTAAACTATGCATTGGCAAACGACGTCCTGATTATGTACGACTCGGCTTACGAGGCCTACATCCAGGACCCGAACATCCCCCACTCAATCTACGAAATCAAAGGGGCGAAGAAAGTAGCCATCGAATTCCGCAGTTTCTCGAAGACAGCGGGTTTCACCGGAGTACGCTGCGGATACACGGTTGTCCCGAAGGAGCTGAACGGCTTCACGCTGGGAGGCGAACGGGTACAGTTGAACAAACTGTGGAACCGCCGGCAGACGACCAAATTCAACGGAACCAGCTACATCACCCAGCGGGGTGCCGAAGCGGTTTACTCTCCGGAAGGCAAAGAACAGGTAAAGGCAACGATTAATTACTATATGACCAACGCACGGATTATGAGAGAAGCCCTCCAAGGTTGCGGCCTGAAGGTGTACGGCGGCGAGAACGCCCCTTACCTCTGGGTGAAAGCCCCGAAAGGTCTCAGCTCCTGGAAGTTCTTCGATAAACTATTGTACGAAGTCAACATCGTTGGGACACCGGGCGTAGGATTCGGCCCGAGTGGCGAAGGTTATCTAAGACTCACCGCCTTTGGCGACAGGGACGACACTTTGGAAGCTATGGCCAGGCTGAAGAAGTGGCTCTGAAGAATTGAAAATTGATAATTGAAAATTGAAAATTAAGGATTTGCAATTAGCGACTGACAATTAAGGAGCGAACGTTTCTCCGGGCAAATAAGAACGAAGCAGGAAAGGCGCATCCGGCTTTGTTACCGGCAAAGGCTTTTATAAACAAAAAGAGAAACATTATGAAAACAATGACTTTCAGGCAACCAGTTTTGGCTGCTACGGCTCTACTTATGTTTTTTACGACGTTCATGTGCGCCCGTCTGTGTCATCTGCGTACTACGAGGACACCTGGCAGAAGCAGCTACGCAATGAAGAACAAAGATTATTTAAGTATTTGATTTAGGTTATCTCATAAAAAGGACTGTATAGAGAAGTCGGCCGCTGCTTTTCGATTTTATAGAATGTTATACCGCTTGACCACACCTGACTATGGCAGGCAGCTCTATACCTCCTTTTTATCAACTATCAAAAAAGTAAGGTTATGAAAAAGATTGAAGCTATTATTCGCAAAACCAAATTCGAAAATGTGGAAGAAAAGGGATGGTGTGAATCGCACCACTCGGATAGGGCAAGTCCCTCCCCTCGGATACGATAGTACCTCATCCGGATGCGGCTATCTACCACACCGGGATGCGGCGGTTCACATCATCGGGATAAGGTAGACTACCGCATCCGGGTGCGGTACCATAGGATACGGGAAGGGAGACACCCCCTCTCCTCCCATACCGACAAAGACAATCAACATTTTAAACTATATACACATGTCACTGATTATTCCAAAAGATTACAAACAGACGCTTACACCGGAAACGACCGAGCAAGCGATTCAGATGTTAAAAACCAGCTTCCAGGAGAAACTGTCGAAAGCGTTGAACCTGCGCCGCGTAACCGCCCCTTTATTCGTTCTCTCGGGAACCGGCATCAACGACGACCTGAACGGGGTGGAACGTGCCGTCAGCTTCCCCATCCACTGCATGGGCGAACGGCGAGCAGAAGTCGTCCACTCGCTCGCCAAATGGAAACGGATGAAACTGGCGGCCTACCGTATCCCTGCCGGCTACGGACTTTATACCGACATGAATGCCATCCGCGGCGACGAAGATCTCGACAACCTTCACTCGCTATATGTCGACCAGTGGGACTGGGAAAAAACCATCCGTCCGGAAGACCGCAATCTGGATTACCTGAAACGCACCGTACGTTGCATTTACACGCTACTGAAAGAAATCGAGGAGATGGTCTACAACCAGTATCCTCACATCACTCCTTCCCTGCCGGACAACATCACCTTCATCCATGCAGAGGAATTACAAAAGATGTACCCGGGCATCCTTCCCCGTGAACGCGAAAACAAAGCAGCTGCTAAATTCGGTGCCATCTTCGTTATCGACATCGGCGGCGAACTGACAAACGGGGAGAAACACGACGGACGTGCCCCCGACTATGACGACTGGAGCACGGTCAACTCCGACGGCTTCAACGGCCTGAACGGTGACATCATCCTTTGGAACGACGTCTTGCAATGTGCCTTCGAACTGTCATCCATGGGTATCCGTGTCGACAAGGAGGCCCTGCGCCGGCAGCTGGAAGAACGCGGATGCCCCGAACGTGCCGGCCTGGAGTTCCACAAGATGCTGCTCGACGGCCGCCTCCCGCAATCCATCGGTGGCGGCATCGGCCAGAGCCGCCTCTGCATGTTCTTCCTCCGCAAAGCACATATCGGCGAGGTACAGGCTTCAATATGGCCGGAAGAACAGGCTGACATCTGTAAGCAAAACAATATCATCTTGTTATGATAAGTTACCATCAGATATAAATAAAAACAAACACTTACTATAAAAATCAGGTATTATGTCAAAGTTAAGATTCAGAGTAGTAGAATCGGCCTTCAAGAAAAGAGCCGCCGAAGTAGCCGCCCCGGCAGAACGTCCGTCGGAATATTTCGGAAAGAACGTATTCAACCGCGAGAAGATGTTCAAGTATCTTCCGGAAAAAGCCTATGCCAGACTAGTCGACTCCATCGACAACGGTACCCCCCTCGACCGCGAGACTGCCGACGCCGTAGCCTCCGGCATGAAGAAATGGGCCATCGAAATGGGCGCAACACATTATACCCACTGGTTCCACCCCCTCACCGAAGGGACAGCCGAAAAACATGACGCTTTCGTCGAACACGACGGCAAAGGCGGCATGGTCGAAGAGTTCTCCGGCAAACTGCTGATACAACAGGAGCCCGATGCCTCCAGCTTCCCGAACGGTGGTATCCGTAATACATTCGAAGCCCGCGGTTACTCCGCCTGGGACCCTTCCTCTCCTGCTTTTATCGTGGGTGACACCCTGTGTATCCCGACCATCTTCATCGCCTACACCGGCGAATCCCTCGACTATAAAGCCCCGCTGCTGAAAGCGCTTGAAGCCGTAAACAAGGCTGCCGTCGACGTATGCCATTACTTCAACCCGGAGGTAAAGAAAGTATATTCCTACCTCGGCTGGGAACAGGAATATTTCCTGGTAGACGAAGGACTCTACGCCGCCCGCCCCGACCTGCTGCTCAGCGGACGTACGCTGATGGGCCATGAGAGCAGCAAAAACCAGCAGCTCGAGGACCATTACTTCGGTGCCATCCCCACCCGCGTCATGGAATTTATGAAAGAGTTGGAAATTGAAGCCCTCAAACTGGGTATCCCATTGAAAACCCGTCATAACGAAGTGGCTCCGAACCAGTTCGAGCTGGCCCCTATCTTCGAGGAATGCAACCTCGCCAACGACCACAACCTGCTGGTCATGGCGCTGATGCGTAAAATCAGCCGCAAGCACGGTTTCCGCGTCCTGTTGCATGAAAAGCCTTTCAAAGGCGTCAACGGCTCGGGCAAGCACAACAACTGGTCGCTGGGCACCGACACCGGCATCGGCCTGATGGGTCCGGGCAAGACACCGGAAGACAACCTCCGTTTCATCACCTTCGTAGTAAACGTGCTCATGGCCGTCTACCGTCATAACGGACTGCTGAAAGCCAGCATCTCGAGTGCCACCAACGCCCACCGCCTGGGAGCCAACGAAGCACCTCCCGCCATCATCTCCAGCTTCCTCGGCACGCAGCTGTCGCAGGTATTGGAGCACCTTGAAAAAAGCGAGCCCGAAGACCTGATGCTGGCCGGCAAACAAGGCATGAAGCTCGACATCGCCCGCATCCCCGAGTTGCTGATTGACAATACCGACCGCAACCGTACTTCGCCTTTTGCCTTCACCGGCAACCGTTTCGAGTTCCGTGCTGTAGGTTCCGAAGCCAACTGCGCGTCTGCCATGCTCGCCCTCAATGCCGCCGTGGCCGAACAATTGAAACTCTTCAAAGCCGAAGTAGACGCAAAGATTGCCACCGGCAAAGAGAAATTCGCCGCCATCCTGGAAGTCCTCCGCAAAGACATCAAAGCCTGCAAGGCCATCCACTTCGACGGCAACGGTTACAGCGATGAATGGAAAGAAGAAGCCCGTCGCCGCGGTCTGGATTGCGAAACCAGCGTACCGCTCATCTTCGACAACTACCTGAAGGAAAGCAGTATCCGGATGTTCGAATCGACCGGCGTCATGACCCACAAGGAACTCGAAGCCCGCAACGAAGTAAAATGGGAGACGTACACCAAGAAAATCCAAATCGAAGCCCGCGTGTTAGGCGACCTGACGATGAACCATATCATCCCTATCGCCACCCGCTACCAGTCTTCGCTGATTGACAACGTATATAAGATGAGGACCTCTTCCCGGCAGAAAAAGCCTCCGTCCTCTCCGCCCGTAACCTGGAAATTATCGAAGACATCGCCTGCCGCACCAACTTCATCAAGGAAAAGGTAGACGAAATGGTCGAAGCCCGCAAGGTCGCCAACAAAATCGAAAGCGAACGCGAAAAGGCAATCGCCTACCACGACACCATTGTCCCAATGCTGGAAGAAATCCGCTACCACATCGATAAACTGGAACTGGTAGTAGACGACCAGATGTGGACGTTGCCGAAGTATCGCGAATTATTGTTTATCCGATAAGACCACACATTCCTTAAGCCGGGGTGTCCCTCCAAAGCATCCCGGCTTATCTTATCATCTCACTCAGACAGTAGTTTTTTGTTGATTGTTTTGTGTTTGCAAGGGGAGCATGCTGTGAAGTATGGCTCCCCTTCTTTTATATTCCCGGAGAAATATATACCTTTGGACCATCATTATATAAGAAAGGAGTTTACGTTATGACGGCAATGGAATTACAGCAATGGAAAAAGAACTTCATCCGTAATTATTTGGATAAGATAGACAGTTTGGAAATGATGGATAAACTGGAAAAAAGCACAAAGCGAATACTGAATAAAAAAGCAGCCGTTTTGTCTCCTATTGCGTTTAGCATTGAGGAAGCCAACAAAGAAATCAACTTGGCAGAACAAGAATTAAGCGAAGGTAAAGGTATCAAGGAGCCCGAAATGCATCAATTCTTTGAAGAATGGAGAAAGAAATTGAAGTAATCTGGGCACCACGTGCACAAAGACAAGCAGATTTAGCCATCACCTATTGTCTGAAACAATTTGGAAAAAGAACTGCCCTCCGGTTCATGAACAAATTGGAGAAAAATACTATACGTATTAAGAACAATCCGTTCATCGGAACTCCTGAACGTCTTTTGGCAAATAGAGCTAAACAATATCGCTCTTTAATTGAAGGATATTACAAGCTCGTTTACACTATAGACAATGAATATTTAATACATATCGTTTTATTGTGGGATTGCCGGCAAGCCCCCGATAAACTCAAACACGCTATACGATAAAAATAAACTCATATGAACTACGGATTCGTAAAAGTAGCAGCAGCCGTCCCACACGTACAGGTGGCAGACTGTTTTTATAATATTCAGCAGATGGAAGGTCTGATGCGCCAGGCTTCGGACAAAGGCGTACAAATCATTGCCTTCCCCGAAATGTCGGTAACGGCTTATACCTGCCTGGACCTGTTCGCCCAGCAGGCTTTGCTGAAAAATGCAGAACAAGCCTTATTGAAACTGGTCAGCGACACCGCCGACCTGAATATCCTCACAATCGCAGGCGCCCCGTTAGTGACGGAAAACAGACTGATAAACGCTGCCGTAGCTTTCCAGAGCGGAAAGATATTAGGCGTAGTCCCCAAGACATACATACCGAACTACAAGGAGTTCCAGGAACAACGCTGGTTCACTTCCGCCACCGAATTACGGGACAAGACCATCTCAATCGGAGACAGAACATATCCGTTGGGCAGCCACTTGCTCTTCACCGCCGGACAGGTAAAAGTCGGCATCGAAATATGCGAAGACCTGTGGGTTCCCGTCCCCCCCAGTTCCTTACTGGCGATGGAAGGAGCCAATATCCTTGTCAATATATCCGCCAGCAACGAACTGATCGGAAAACATCATTACCTCCGTTCGCTGATATGCCAGCAGTCCGCCCGCTGCATGGCAGGGTATGTCTATGCCTCCGCCGGTTTCGGAGAATCCAGCACCGACCTTGTCTTTGCCGGCAACGGGATCATTGCAGAAAACGGCACTCTATTAGAAGAATCCCCACGCTTCACCATGCAGGAACAACTCGTCATCAGTGAAATCGACATCGAGAACCTGCAAAACGACCGCCAGGTAAATACTAGCTTCATGCACGGCGCCTCCACCCTGCTGGGGGGTGAAACAATAACAATCCCGTTCGCCCTGTCTGAAAACTCCGGCCAGCCGGTATTGACCCGCTCTGTCGACCCGCATCCGTTCACTCCTTCCGGCGACGCACTGAAGGAACGTTGCGAAGAGATTTTCCAGATACAGGTAGCCGGACTGGCTAAACGTATCGTCCACACACACTCCCGGACAGCGGTAGTCGGTATCTCCGGCGGACTCGATTCCACACTGGCATTGCTGGTAACCGTCATGACATTCGATGCCCTGAATATCCCACGCAACCAGATACTCGGCATCACCATGCCCGGCTTCGGAACGACAGACCGCACCTACACCAACGCTTGCGACCTTATCCGTTCACTGGGTGTCACATTAAAGGAAATCTCCATCAAGGATGCCTGCCTCCAGCATTTCAAAGATATCAGTCACAACCCATCGGTTCACGACGTGACCTACGAAAACAGCCAGGCCCGCGAACGCACCCAAATCCTGATGGACGTAGCCAACCAGAAAAACGGCATGGTCATCGGTACCGGCGACCTTTCCGAACTGGCCCTTGGCTGGGCTACCTACAACGGAGATCACATGTCGATGTACGGTGTAAACGGCAGTATCCCCAAGACGCTTGTCAGATACCTGGTAGAATGGGTTGCCCACAACCGGGTGGATGAAGCCTCACGTGCTACATTGCTGGATATCGTCGACACTCCAATCAGTCCCGAACTGATACCCGCCGACGAAAACGGAAACATCAAACAGAAAACGGAAGACCTCGTAGGCCCTTACGAACTCCACGACTTCTTCCTCTACTATTTCCTCCGTTTCGGCTCCTCCCCCGCCAAGATTTATTTCCTGGCACAACAGGCTTTCAGCGACAGTTACGACAAAGAGACCATCCGGAAATGGCTCCACACCTTCTTCCGCCGTTTCTTCCAGCAACAGTTCAAACGCAGTTGCCTGCCGGACGGTCCGAAAGTAGGTTCCGTCAGCCTCTCCCCCCGTGGCGACTGGCGTATGCCGAGCGATGCCATGGCGACACTTTGGCTGAAGGAGATAGAAGAGTTAGACTAAAAAAACAAAAGATAAAACGTCCCGCATCCAAATTTGATAGTTAGATGCGGGACGTTTTATTTCCAAATTCCGTTTTATTAAATCCTGACTATCTTCTCTCAGACAGCAGCTTTCATTCGTTTATAAATACTTTTTAATATCGACACCTTGGATATTAATTCATTCAACACAGAAACAATATCATTTTCCATCAATGGATAATCATGGGCAATCTCATTACGCAATTCCCGAATATATCCCCACTCATCTGCACTATCTATAAAATGATAACGCTCCAAAAGATTTAGAATATCCCGCATTGGCAAAGCAGAAACATCTTCATCCAAATACTCCAACACATATCGGAAAATCTTAGCCCCCATAGCATCCTGTAGTTTGGAGAAACGAAAAATAAACTGATCCATACAACGGATTTGGTTCTCATCCAAATTCGTATAGCTATCAACAGACATAGGGATATCCGTATGCATAGCCTCTAAAGCCTCATCTATGCGTTGAATGTGCCGGTCGCAAATATCAAATTCACGACTCAATCGTTCCATCAATTCCTGTTTTCGATTTGTCATATTAATCGTATACCTGTTATTAATGCCTCCTTTGCAACCAACGATTCTTCATGGTCGCCTATCACATCGATTTTCTGATCGCCTAAAAATTGTTTCAGCCGAGCAATCATGCGTATACGAGCTAAGACACCTTTCTTTTCGGATGTAGTACGTACTAACAGATCAATGTCTCCACCACGTTTCTCGTTATCTGTTCGTGAACCGAACAGATAAACTTCGACACCTTCCCCGTAAATTTCTTTTGCTACACGGACAATCGATTGTATGTCTTTCTTATTTAAGCGCATTTTATCTCTGTTTTTACAAAGATAGATACTTTTATTTTGTATTCAATACTCCACATTCCGAATTCTTACTCGTAGGACTACTGTGCTATTATATAAAAAAGGCTACCGGAATCCCGATAGCCTTTTGTTTTTTTATCGCTTACTTATCAATTACATGCCGAATGCCGGTTTACGGTGAATCCACTGTCCGCGTGTAAAGTCAGGGAAATCAACCAATGCACCGCCACGGGCGATAGACATTTCAGACAAACCGGAGATAGCACTCCATGCAGCTGCATCGTAGCAGTCCATAGGAGCCGGTTTCTTATTCTTGATGGCATCGATCAGGTCGTACATCATGATGAAGTCCATACCACCGTGACCGGCTTCTTTTGCCTGGGCATCCAGCTGAGCCCACAGCTTATGGTCATATTTCTTGAACCATTCGTCAGAGTCATCCCAACGGTGAGGTTTGGATTTACCCTGTACATATACATGGTTGCCATCGTTCATCCACAAACCTTCAGTACCCTGTACACGGAATCCCAAAGAGTAAGGACGGGGAGAGTTTGTATCGTGTGTAACGATGATCGTCTGGCCGTTCGCACATTTAATCATAGAAGTTACGATATCACCCAGGTTGAAACGAACTTTTGCCAACGGATGGTTTTCACCGCCATTGTCTACGATAAACTTATGCAATCCGCGAGACTGAGTTGCCATAGCAGACAGAGAAAGGAAACGGTTACCACGGTTGATGTCCATGCAGTTTGCAATCGGTCCGATACCGTGAGTCGGGTAAATATCACCATTACGTGTTACAGAATGCTGTGTACGCCACTGAGCTTCAGCAAAAGCTGTCGGGCCCATACGCAAGTCACCGCTACCCGGTACATAGTTATAGTTTTTACCGTCATTGAACTTCACTTCACGCAAGTCATGTTCGTAACCGCAACCACCGTGCAGCAACTCACCGAACAAACCTTCGCGAACCATGTTCAAAGCAGCCATGCAGTCACGACGATAACAAACATTTTCCATGATGTTCAGATGGCTGCCTGTTGCTTCCGATACGTTAACCAAATCCCAGCATTCTTCCAGCGTATTGGCAGCAGAAACTTCTACGCCAACATAAGGAACACCGGCTTTCATGGCTGCAACCGACATCGGTACGTGCCATTCCCACGGGCTGGCAATAATCACGCAGTCGAACTCTTCATTGTTCAACATCTTTTCAAATTCACGTTCGCCACCTTTATACACTTTCGGGGCATCCACGTTGAATTTAGCGATGTGTTTCAATGTACGGTCGATCGGGCCTTGCTGGATATCGCAAATAGCAACAATCTTATTTCCCGGGATAGCCAGCACATTATTGATGTGCTCATGGCAACGTGAACCTGTTCCGATAAATCCGAAACGCAGTTTGCCGTCATCTTTTCCGGCTGTTTTTTTCTTCTGAGGTTCTGGAGAACCTGCTACTGTAGTGGCCGAAGCAGTACCTGCCATAGCCAAACCTGCTGCACCAACTCCGGCGGCAGTCACTTTTTTAAGAAAGGAACGACGAGTGTTTTCCATGTTCTTTATTTAGTATTTTATGTTAAGTGGGCAAATTTATAATATTTAATCAACTTCTCAAATATGTTTAGAAAAAAAGAATCAATCATTTTAATCTATTAATAATTTGTCATCTTTCCAGTCTCCCTTTTCAGCTTCTCGAGGTCATCATCATTTGGCGCAACCGTTTAGGTTCTTTATCCGCCAAGTTATGATTCTGTCCGACATCTTCCTTTACATTATATAACTGGTAACAATTTCCCAATCCCGAAAAACCGGTACCGTCAGGGTCGTCATAATAGCTGGGATACGGTGGAATCATCACCCAGTCGCCCTGATGGAGGGCATAATTGAAATAACCTTCCGTCACCAGTTCCTTACGTCCCTGGTCGCTTTTCCCTAGAAAGACGGGCAAAGTGTTCTGGCTGTCCGTCTTATCCGAATACGTCTGCCCGGTCAATGCTGCCAATGAAGCCAGCAAATCCATCTGGCAAACCAATGCATCGGATACTCCCGGTTTTACAACCGCCGGCCAACGCAACAGGAACGGGATGCAAGTACCGCCGTCATACAGGCTGGTCTTTCCACCGCGGTGAGGGCCTGCCATCTTATGATTGCCTACCATTTCGACAGCCTGGTCCTGATAGCCGTCATCCAATACGGGACCGTTATCGCTGGTCAGGATAATCAGGGTATTCTCCGTCAATCCCAGTTTATCCAGTTCTTTCAGAAATTCAGTCACACACCAGTCAGCTTCCAGGATGACATCTCCGCGAGGTCCCATACCAGATTTGCCGACAAACTTCTGATTCGGTACACGGGGCACATGTGCTGGTGCAATCCGTAATACAGGAAGAATGGTTTATCTTTATTGTCTTTCAAAAAGCCTTTGGCTTTCTCCAGAAATAACTCAGCCATATCTTCATCTTTCCACTGGGCAGCCTTACCGCCTTTCTGGAAACCGATACGCGGCACACCGTTTACAATCGAACCGGCATGTCCCACACTCGGATGCATCCGGAGTAGTTCAGGGTTATCTTTACCGGTAGGTTCACCGGGAAAATTATGCTTATAACTGACATATAGCGGGTCATCCGGTTCCAGTCCGACTCCTTTCCCGTTTTCGATAAAGATGCAAGGCACGCGGTCGTTGGTCGCTGCTTGGATGAACGAATAATCATATCCCACTTCCTTGGCTCCGGGATAAACCGTTTCATTCCAGTCTACCGCTCCGTCACCCAGTCCCAGATGCCATTTACCGACCGAGCCGGTCACATAGCCGGCCTGTTTCATGACCTTCGGCAAAGTGACTTGCTGCGTATTGATAATCAGAGCGGCATTACCGGGAAGGATTTTTGCATCCTTATTCGTCCAGGGATATAACCCGGTCAGAAGCGAATAACGGCTGGGCGTGGAAGTCGCTGCCGTACAATATCCCTGCGTAAAACGCAATCCTTCGTTTGCTATCCGGTCCATACCCGGAGTCTGTATACGGGTGGCTCCGTAACAACTCAAATCGCCATACCCTAAATCGTCGGCTACAATGATTACGACGTTGGGCTGTTGCGGAGTAGCTTGTGCAATAGTTGATGCCGGAAAAGCCAATCCGGCAATCAGACAATTCAAATTAAATCCTTTTACTTTCATACTGGTTATTTCTTGTTTTCAGGTTTATACAATGGGTTCAAACGATCCGGAACAGGAGCGTTAGTCTCCTTCTTCCAGACATTCAGCTGTTCATATAATTGAACGGTTTTATCGGGATATTTACCAGAAACATCCTGCTTCTCAGACGGGTCCTGATTCAGGTCATACAATTCCAAAGTACCGTCTTCATAATTCTCAATTAATTTCCAACCTTTTTGAAGGATTACGGAAACGGGGCGTGAACGGAATAACTGGTCACGTCCTTCATTCGGATGTCCTCCCGCCTCTAGATAAGCGGGAAAATGCCAGTAAAGCGTCCGGTCATTCAAATAAGTCGTTTTTCCCTCGTCCAGCAATGGCAACAAATCTTCGCCATCGGGAGTTATTATCGGATCGGCCCCAGCCAAATGAACCAAGGTCGGATACAAATCCAACTGCGAAACCGGCTCTGTACGAGTGATTCCCCCTTCATATTTCCCTTTCATATAGAGAATAAACGGCTCTCGTATTCCTCCTTCATAAAAAGAACCTTTTCCGGCCCGCAGCGGCCATTGACGTGAAATATGGTAGACACCTCCGTTATCCGAAGTGAAAACAACCAACGTATTTTCCGACAGCCCATTCTTTTCGACCGCATCGAGCACACGCCCGATACCGGTATCCATACTCTCGACCATCGCCGCATAAACCGGATTGTTATGAGCTTTCGTTGCTGGTTTCCGTTTATATTTCTCTATCAATTCCGGTTTTGCTTGCAAAGGTGTATGAACTGCATAAGTAGCATAATACAAGAAAAAAGGCCGTTCACGACTTACCGTATCTATGTACCGAACCACTTCCGAGGCAAGCCTGTCCATTAGGTATTCACCCTCAGGCCCATCTGTCAAATTCGGGTTCTTATAAGGAGAAAAATAGCTTTTCGGGTGTCCGCCCTCATAGCCTCCGATATTCACCTCCATGCCATTCTTCAAAGGGTCGGCCGTGACATGCCATTTTCCCACATGGCAGGTCTGGTATCCGGCTGCACGTAATGCCTGTGGTAAAAGCCAAGTCGAATCGTCCAGCACTTTTTTATTTTCACAAGGAATAAGTTTGCGGTCTTCCGCTTTGCCACGTTCGGCAGGAGCAACGGTGTAGATACCATGACGGGGAGTATTCAGTCCAGTCATCAGGCAAGCCCGGCTGGGAGCACTGTTAGCTGCTCCGGCATAGGCATTCTGAAAACTGACTCCAATTTTATGAAGCCTGTCAATATGAGGAGTTTCATAATATACACTTCCGTTATATCCGACATCGGCCCATCCAAGGTCGTCAATATTTATCAAAATAATGTTCGGTTGTGCCGAAGTTTTTTTCGTTACAGCCATGCTGCTGTTTACCACACATAATAAACCGCAAGCCATCAGTAATTTCGTGTCCTTCATAGGTATTATAGAATATAAGCAGGGACAGATAAAAAATATCTGTCCCGACAAATGTATAAATAAATCCGTTAAAAGAGCTACATTGCAAATCTTTTAATTATCGGTTCTTCATGCGCTTCTTTCATCTTTTCCCGCATCGTACTGATAATTTCCGGATAATCAGCAGCTACATTCACTTGTTCTCTTGGATCTTTCTCCAAATCGAACAACATCATATTGCCTTCTCCTTCTTTCTTTATATTCAGGAGCAATCCTTTCCATTTACCCATACGGATAGCTTTCGATCCGCCTCCCTCGGGATACTCCCAATATAAATACTCATGTTCTGGTTGTTTCTTCCCGATTAATTCAGGAACAAAACTAATACCGTCTGTCCGAGGAGAAGCAATACCAGCCAATTCACAAACCGTCGGCATTACGTCCCAGGATGCACAGATATGATCACTCGTCGTACCCGGTTTGATATTTCCTTCCCAAGTGACAATCATCGGGACACGGATTCCACCTTCACGGATAGAAGCTTTACCCCATCCGGCTTCCGATTTAAAGGGCTTAGCACTATCAAACCAAGGAGAATCGCTACCACCATTAAACGTCGGGCCGTTATCGCTTGTAAAAACAATAACCGTATTCTCATAAATACCCAACTCTTTCAGCTTCTTTACAAGTCCACCGATTTGCTCATCCCAGTAACTGATCATCGCCGCATAGGTTGCCCGAGGATAACGGCAAGGAAAATAACCCTTATTTCCGACATAAGGTTCTTCTGTCCCGAACTTATCGACATAATGTTTCACCCATCGCTCCGGAGCCTGTAACGGTACATGCGGTAGTGGAGTAGTCCATGCCAAAAAGAAAGGCTCATCCTTGCTACGCTCCACAAATTTAATAATTTCATCATACATCAGATCACAACTATATACCTTCTGGGTATATTTATCATAGCTCTTTTCATCATAAGGATCTGCTCCTTCATCCAGCTTCGTGCCCGGAATCAACAAATGATTGGGAAGATACTCCCTCACCTCATTCCGGTAAAGGAATGGTGGGTAATAAGTATGCGCCTGACGTTGGCAATTATACCCATAAAAGAAGTCAAACCCCATTTTATTAGGTGTTCCTTCCGAACCTGGATATCCCAACCCCCATTTACCGATACATCCGGTCGTATAGCCGGCTTCTTTAAGGACGGAGGGAATCGTTACGGTTCCGGCTAATAAAGGACGTTGCCCTTCCAATGTCGAATCGGCCAGCATCGCTTCATGGCTCCAGACTTCACCGCGTTCGCGCATTTCATCATTTCCGCGAATATAAGCATGCCCACTATGCAAACCTGTAAAAGTAATGCAACGCGACGGAGCCGAAACTGCTGTACCTGCATAGTTTTGTGTAAAACGCATACCACGCTCCGCCAACTTGTCTATATTCGGCGTCTCGATTTGTTGTTGCCCGTAGCAACCCAATTCCGCATACCCCAAATCGTCTGCCAGAATGTAGATAATATTAGGCTGCTTGGATTCTTTTTCCTTTGTGCATCCGGAAACCAGAAACACACTCAAGAAAGAGGAAGTCAATAATAAATTTGTTTTTTTCATGATCTCTATATAATTAAATTAATTCCATCCCGGATTTTGAACCAGATTTGTGTTCAAAGATAAATCATTCAAAGGAATTGGGAATAAATAATACTGATCTTTCCAACCTTTTCCCAATTTGGCAGGATTTACAAAACGCTGCAAATATCCTTCATTTCCATTTACTTCTGTACCATTCCGATCCACAAGTTTAAGTTTAGTCCAAGCCGATACAATCTCTCCTTTAACATTCCGATAATCTTCTTTATTAATATAAACTCCCATTTGATCTCTATTTATGTACCAAGGACCTTTTTTCCAACGTCTGATATCCTGGAAACCAAAACCTTCCCCCATCAACTCTACCATTCGTTCTCTACGAATTTCCCATAAAACAGGATCTACCGTCATATCTCTCTGAGGATCAAAATCGGTACCTATTTCTGATATTTTCATATCCGCTACACCAGCACGTTTACGCAATTTATTTATTGTCGCATCTGCAACCTGCTGTGTGAACAGCCCATTTTCAAACATAGCCTCCGCATAATTCAATAAAACTTCTTCGATATAGAATAAAGGTTTATCACAAGTATTAACAGCAGACATATTACTGTTTGCATCCCACAAATTATAATGTCTCCACATAAAATATCCAGAGCGCGATCCCATTGGAGCTTGTCCCGGTCCATTTACATTCGGAGACATCCAATTCATTGTACCCGACCAGTTAAAGACCGGAAGACGCTTCGCTCCATTATTAGGTAAAATTTCTTTGATAAGTTCTACATATTCATTAACGTTGTCATCTCCGGCATAAATTGATGCATTCTTTGTTCCATTCAGGGAAAAATCAAGATTTACACCATTAGTCATAAAATATGGCGGAACTACTTGCATCAATAAGCGGAGATCACGATTACGAAATTCATCGTACATACTTTTATCACCATCATAAACAGAACTATTAGAAATAGTTTTTCCATCCGAACACAAATACATCTCCACTGTTGCTTTATGCATCTCATATTTACCAGAAGATGTTCGTTCAGTATGTCCTACAGAATTCAATAGGATATCTTTTGCATATTCCTTATAAAGAATAATACCTTCATACTTACTCAAATCATCACTACATAACAAGGCATCATAATTATCATCTACAGAAGGAAATGCTCTCATCAATTCTAAAGATACTCGAATTGCCTCCGATAAGAATTCGGCCTCATTCCCCAAACCATGATATTTACGCCATGTACCCTCAAAAAGACAAAAACGAGACATAAGAGCACGAACTACATGAATATTTATTGTGTTAGGACCATCACCCTCTTTCTTAATATTCTGTTCAGCATATTGCAAACGCTCTAAAATTTTATTCGTAACCTCTTTACGAGGAGTACGTTTACCATATATAATATCTACATCGGCTTCACCTAATACTTTATCTATCCAAGGTACATCTCCAAAACGGGAAACCAATTCCAAATAATTGTAAGCATGGAAAAAGTAACCGACCGAACGCCAATGTTCCTTATCCGTTTCATTCATATCCGATTTATCAACATTATCGATCATCAGATTTATTTTCCGTATATATTGAAAATCCCAACCACCGCCATTGGATGGAGTCGTTGCTGTTTGATTTCTGTAGGGATTATTCTCCGTCGTCGAATAAGTTGATAAATACCCAGCCTTAAAGTCACCTTCATACCGTCCAAAATTAGTTATGAGAGATTGAACAAAATTATTTTTATTATCTACCCCATTTATTTTCTCAGCATTGTCAAATATGGAATAAAGAGACCAAGCATAAGTTTTAAAATTATCATATGTCTTAAATGCTGTAGCTTCAGTTTGAGATTCAATCGGATATTTTTCCAAAAAATCATTATTACAAGCCCCTAAAGACAAAGATAAAATAACAGATATTATATAATATATTTTTTTTCATTTCAATCAAATTATAAAGTTACATTAATACCAAATGAATAAGTTGCATAGAAAGGATATCCCCATTTCAGACGCTCCGGATCATATCCTTTAGGAAGTTTATCCCACGTATGGATATTTTCTGCAGAAAAAATATTTTTGCATTAGATAAACTAACCTTAGAAACCAAAAAATTCGGTAATGTATATCCTAAAGTTATATTTTTCAAACGCAAATAGGCAGCATTAACCAGATACTTGGTTTGTATGCGATTATTTGAACCCGCATTTTTACTCTCATCATATAAACGTGGAAATTCTGCATCAGGATTAACAGGATTCCAATTTCCGTTTTCCGGATCTACAGGTTTCCAGAAATCCAGTTGATGAGAATACACGGTACCAAATGATCCTAAAGAAAGCGGAAAACGAAGGTCACCACTCAACCATGCATCACGTTTACCCGTTCCTTGTAAGAACACCGAAAGATCGATACCCTTATAATTAACTCCCAAAGTTGTACCGAATTGAAAGCGTGGCGTTTCATTACCAATAATAGTGCGATCTCCAGGATCATTCACATTATCCCGTCCATTATCTATTTGATTTACACTCTCATTATCCGGATCATCCCGAAGATTCTTATACATGATATCACCCGGACGGATATTATTATTACCTTTGATAGTTGTTACCCCATCTTTCAATTTCCAAATGCCATTTTGCCAACCGTCTTGAAAGTCGTCTATTGTATAATAACGTTCTGTTACATATCCCCAAATTTCACCCAAATCCATACCTTCACGGTAACGTTTTGCATCTTGAGCACTGTTTTGGTCATAAAATAATCCAGCCGCATTATCATATTTAGTAATTTTAGTCTTCGAATCATAAAGATTAAAACCAACATTATATCCCCAATCACCAATATGATCGCGCCAATTAATCGCAATTTCCCATCCCTTTGTCCGCAAATCGGCAGCATTTTGTTCCGGAGCTTCCGTTCCCACTACACTGGGAAACTCCGCACCGGGCATAAGCATACCTTTCGTATCACGCTGATACCAATCAAAAATTCCGGTAAGACGGTTATTAAACGCTTTAAAGTCTATACCGATATCCAATGTTTCGACAACTTCCCAGGTAAAATCATTACGTACCAATCCCGGAGAATTAAGTGTTATCGGACGTTTGCCGTCAATCAACCAAAAAGACTGTTTTGAATCCATCAAGGGAGTGTAGGCATATTCATCAATAGCCTGATTACCAACCTGTCCCCAGGACCCACGTACTTTCAGTTCATTCAACCACTCTTCACTCCACTTCATCCATTTCTCCTGACCAACTTGCCAACCCAATGAAAAAGAAGGGAAGAATCCAAATCGTGATTTTTTAGGAAATTTAGAAGAACCGTCATAACGTCCATTTACTTCTACCAAATAACGTCCGCAATAATCATAATTCGCACGGAAGAAGCCACTACGTATCGCATATTGCTTAAACTGATCTTTTGTTTGAATTTCGCCAGTTGCTCCACTAAGCGAAGGCATATCCGGATTGATCATTTCATCTCGCTGAACCCAGACTAGTTCATAATCACGTGATTCCTGTGAATAACCAGCCATCACTTTAAAGTTATGCTGTTCTTTCAAATCAAACTGATAAGTAGCATACGTATTGATCGCATTATAATCAATAGAAGTTTTATCTTGCCTGTATCGCCCTCCAGCTGGATTATTCGACCAAAGTAACCCCATCTGATCGTTAGTCATTTGAAATGGACTACTGTAATTTTTTTTATCATTACTGGCTTTATCGAATGTATACTCGAATACAGCATCAAAACCTTTAAAAGGCGTTAGTTGTGTGCGGGAAAAGATACGGGGATTTTCATTTTTATATCGCACCGGATCCTTCAGCAAAATATAATTTTCCGGAGTATTTACCGGATAAGCCGGACCATTGGGATCATTACTCCGAACCATTTCACCTTGCGGATAAAAACGAGGCAGGTTCGTTTTATACACACCGGCATCAGCTTCTACATTAGAGCGTTTCCCATTGGCATACCTGACATCCAATGATTGATTCAGCCAGGAAGTTATATCAGCACTGATATATGACGACATATTGATACGGCTATAGTTATCCTTATCAGTAATCAGAGGTCCCTCATGGTTTGTGTAACCTAAAGAAATACGATAGGTAATTTTTTCACCTCCTCCGCTTGCTGATACGTTATGGGTTTGTTGAAAACCGTATTTATCGAGTACGGCCCCCTGCGGATCATTGTCTTTCAGATAATAATATATATTTTCTCCTTCCGGAGTATATATCCCATTTTCAGGAAAGGCTGACGGATTAGCATTATATTCTTTCACATATCCAATCCAATCGGCCAGATTTTGTCCTTCCGAGAAATATTTACCATCATTATCCCAAGCCAAATGGGTTTCCAAAATATCTATAATCGAAGCCTGTTCCGGTCTATTGATACTTTTTATAAATCCGAAATTATTATTATAATTCAATTGTAACCGACTATTCTTTTTAGCCTTCTTTGTTGTGATCAAAACAACTCCAAAAGCACCACGGGCCCCGTAAATAGCAGCAGAAGCCGCATCTTTCAATACTGATACAGATTCGATGTCTTCAGGATTGATTAAATCGATATCCGCAGGAACATTATCGACAAGTATTAAAGGCCCTCCACCGTTAATAGAGGTTGTTCCACGAATATTAAAAGTTTTCGATTTACCGGGAATAGCATCTCCAGTTATAACCAAACCAGGAACTGTTCCTTGTAAAGCCGTCCCTACATTTGTCACCGGGCGATCTCCTAAAGCTTCCGACATAGAAACCATAGAAACAGCCCCTGTCAAATTTTCTTTTTTTTGAACTCCATATCCAACAACAACAACTTCACTTAAAGCTTGAGTATCTTCTTTCAATCTAACATATAACATTCTATCAGAGGTGACTTTGATCGTTTGTGTAATATAGCCTATATAAGATATCTGTATAGTATTTTCATTTCCGGCTAATTTTAAAGAAAAATTACCATTGATATCCGTTATCCCTCCGTTCGTAGTTCCTTTTTCAATAATACTTGCACCGATAACTGGCTCTCCGGTCACCGCATCTATGACCTGTCCTTTTACCTGTCCCTTAGATTGTTGAATACCGGGAAGTATTGTATTTTTATCAGATACAGGTTTAGATATTTTTTTATAAACGACAATTCTCTTGTCGTTTATAAAAAAATCAGCATGCTGATTTTTTAACGCATTAGTAAGTATTTCCTCTACTGACATTTTATCGACATCCAGCCGTATCTTCTCTTCCAGGTTAATATCATTATTCCTGATCAGAAAAGAATAGTGAAATCGTTTTTCGATCAAATCGAAAAGTTTCCGAAGCGTAGCGCTCTCCATTTGCACAGATAAATAAGCGGTCTGCAATTCCGTAGCTGATAACATTTCCGTAGTTAATGGTAACCCACCAAAAACACTAACTGCAATCGCTAATCTACAAGTTTTTCCCCATTTGGTTACTTTCATAAATCACAAAAATTAAGATTATACAATTATATCTGTTTAAAATTATCTATCCACAATTATTATATTGTTTCCTTTTCTAGACCATTTGTATTTCTTCTCCACATCTATCTCCTTTAAAATATGAGATAAACTATAATCTGCTGAAAAACTTCCTGAAAAGATCTCTTTCTTCAACACCTCGCTCAATATCGTTATGCGAACATCATACTTTCGCTCCAATTCTTTTGCTATTCTAGCAAATGATAAATCAGTAAATTTCATATAACCGTCTATCCACAAACAAGCATCCGAAGCTTTTACGGTCATCGTTTTCATCAGATGGGTTTTCTTGTCGTATCGCAACATCTGATCCGGGAATAATATTGCATCTTGAATTCCGTTTTTATCTCCCGGACATGCTGCACGCACATCGACTTTTCCAGAAAGTAAAGTCACCGAAACCTCGTCGTCGTCATCGTATGCCTTCACATTAAAACTCGTACCTAAAACCTTTACATCAATATCCTCGGAATTAACATAAAACGGAACCAACGAATCCGGCTCAACCTCAAAATAGGCCTCTCCGCTCAACCAGACTTCACGTTTTTCATCTCCGTAAGCAGTAGTGTATTTCAAAGAGGAACCTGCGTTCATCCAAACGACAGAACGGTCGGGTAAAATAATCTTTGAGCGTGCCCCCATCGGTATGACCGTCTCAAAGGCTTGCAAATCCTCTACATATTTATGTTGAATTCCGGCATAATACGACAGACTACCTATGGTTAATGCCAGCAAAATTACGGCAACACCTCTTATCCAGAAATTCAGGACTTTCTGTTTCTTCGATCGTATACAATCGGAAACATTTAAAAAATCAAAGTTCTTTTTGAAATCACTTTTCTTGTTCAAGTCAAAAAGAGGAACATGAGCAATAGCCCATCTATCTGTCATCTCAGAAAACAACTTTTTATTTTCCTTATCAGCTTGCAACCAAGCGAGCAGTTCTTGTTTTTGATCCTCAGCCAGTTCCCCCATTAAATAGTCAAAAACCAGCTCTTCTATATGTTCATTCCTTCTTTCTTGCATATTATTTCAAGGCAGCGTTTTTTCGGCTACCTGCTCTTATATACACAAGAAACGAACATTGCGTTTAAAGGAAATACGATTATTTTTCAGAAAAATCACACAAGAGTAGAAATAGTGGGTATAAATCGCCTAAAAGAACTCTAAGCTTGGCCAAGCCTATTTTTATTTGTCCACGTACCGTACTTGTAGAGATCTGATGTGTCCGAGCAATCTCTTCGTAAGTTTTATTATGATAAAGGTATTCAATAAATATAGTACGACATTTTAGAGGTAATTGGTCTATGGCATTATAAATCCTCTCTTCGAACTCTTTATTCTCCAGATAAGCTAAAGGATGAGATTCAGCCGCAATTTGCTGTTCCTGCATATCCAGTAAATCTACCCGCACATCCGATATCGGAACCATTTGAATACGTTTCTGACGAAGGTGGTTAAGACAACGATTCTGTACGGAACGAATCAGGTAGGGTTGTGCTGGGTATGTCAGTGTGGAACGATTGTTCCACACACTTAAAAATACATCATTTACTATTTCGCGAGCTGTTTCGGAATTAAAAATATATTTAGTCGCAACAGCACAAAGATACACATAGTAAGTGGAATACAATAATTCAAATGATTTTGTATCTCCCTTATTTAATCGTTTTATAGTATCCTCTCTTATTTCCGGCATTTATACTCCATTTCATACTTTGCGCAAAAATACTAAAATTCTGCAAAGTATCGGGTACTTTATGATTTCTTTTTGGCAGTCTTCTGGTTTCCCGCCTCAGCCCGCTTCTTATTCCGCCAGAAACTGCGTCGCGCTTGCTGCCGAACATATTACGTCTTTTCGATTCCTGCTTAATGGCTTCTTTCTTCTCTGCCACGGCTGCTTTTACATCTGCCGTTTCAAATTCATTTCCGCCGGCAACAGGTATCTGTTTGCCTATCAGCTTCTGGATATCTTTCAGGTACGGCACTTCCTCTGCATCGCAAAATGAATAAGCGACACCGCTGCGTCCGGCACGGCCTGTACGTCCGATACGGTGTACGTATGTTTCCGGCACATTCGGCAGTTCGTAATTTATCACATGCGAAAGATGGTCCACGTCGATACCGCGGGCGGCAATATCCGTAGCGATCAGTACACGGGTGGTATGGTCCTTGAAATTAGTCAGTGCACGCTGGCGGGCTGTCTGGCTCTTGTTTCCATGGATAGCTTCCGCTCCGATATTCGCTTTTGCCAGGACACGGGCCACTTTGTCCGCCCCATGTTTCGTACGGGTGAATACCAGCACCGATTCCAAAGAAGAATCTTTTAGCAAATGCGTCAGCAGGCTTACCTTCTCCGCCTTTTCCACGAAATAAACGGACTGGTCGATCTTATCCACCGTCGATGAAGCCGGAGTAACCTCCACCTTCTGCGGCTCATGCAGGATCGTTCCCGCCAGGCGTTCTATCTCCGGCGGCATCGTTGCCGAGAAAAACAGCGACTGGCGCTTTTTGGGCAACAAAGGTAAAATACGTTTGATATCATGGATAAATCCCATATCCAGCATACGGTCGGCCTCATCCAATACAAAATAATCAAGATATTTCAGGCTGATAAATCCCTGGTTGATCAAATCAAGCAGACGTCCGGGGGTTGCGATCAATACATCTACGCCACGTTCGAGCGCATCCGTCTGAGGTTTCTGTCCTACACCACCGAATATAACGGTATGCCTCACACCGGTATATTTACCGTATGCCGTAAAACTTTCTCCTATCTGGATGGCCAGTTCGCGGGTTGGTGTCAGTATCAATGCTTTGATACCACGCACTTTACCATGCTGGCGTTCGTTATACAAATTCTGAATAATAGGAATGGAAAATGCAGCAGTTTTACCTGTTCCGGTCTGTGCACAACCTAATAAGTCATATCCGTCTAAAACGTAGGGAATTGCTTCTGCTTGTATAGGGGTTGGAATTGTATAACCTTCTTTTGTAAGAGCCTTTTGTATCGGCTCTATCAGTTCTAATTGTTCAAATGTCATCTAATAATAATGTTGAGCCATCGCGGCTCGTTAAATAAATAATTGAATGCAAAGGTAATAAATAAAACGGGAATCATCCTAATCAGTGACTAAAATGTATAAGAATACTTCCGAAAGACATTCTGTATACTTTATAAAAAGAGGTAGGTGTAAATCAATTTAGAGGTACGTCTAAATCAATTTACACCTACCTCTAAATAAAATCAGACGTACCTCTTTCTCTAAAACGATAATATAAGAGTAAAAATAACCTTTGAATATTGTATCAAATAATATATTATCTTTGTAAATTGATTTTTGGATGATGAAAGAGTTACAGTTGCTGCTAAAGAAGTTTTTCGGATATACTTCTTTCCGCCCGTTACAGGCGGAGATCATACAACGTATTTTGAGGAAAGAGGATTCACTGGTGCTGATGCCTACCGGTGGAGGAAAATCAATTTGTTTCCAGTTACCGGCCATTTATATGCCGGGAACGGCTGTGGTAATCTCTCCGTTGATCGCCCTGATGAAAGACCAGGTAGGCGGATTGGTTGCCAACGGTATCCCGGCAGCCGCACTCAACAGCATGATGCCGGAAGAAGAACGACACAGAATAAAACAACTCTGCATACAGGGTAAAATAAAACTGCTTTACCTGTCACCCGAAGCCCTGGTAGGCGAACTGCATTGGCTGCTTCCCCGTATGGATATATCCCTGATCGCCATCGACGAAGCCCATTGTATCTCACATTGGGGACACGACTTCCGTCCTGAATATACCCAACTGTCCGTTTTGAAAGAACAGTTCCCTAAAGTTCCGATCGTCGCCCTGACAGCTACAGCCGACAAAGTCACACGTACCGACATTGTCACCCAATTGAAGCTGCGTGATCCGGAAGTTTTCGTTTCGTCCTTCGACCGTCCGAACCTGTCCCTGACTATCCGCCGGGGACTGAACAAAAAGGAGAAAACTTCCGCCATCGTCCATTTCATCCATGCCCACCGCCATCAGAGCGGCATCGTTTACTGCATGAGCCGGAACAGTACCGAGAACCTGGCAGAAGAACTCTCTTCTTACGGGATCAAGGCCGTTGCCTATCACGCCGGACTCCCGCCCGTTCAACGCGAAAAGGCACAGGATGATTTTATCAACGACCGGGTAAACGTGGTCTGTGCAACCGTTGCCTTCGGGATGGGAATAGATAAAAGCAATGTGCGCTGGGTCGTACATTATAATATGCCCGGAAGTATCGAGAACTACTACCAGGAAATAGGCCGTGCCGGACGCGACGGGATGAAAAGCGACACCTTGCTGTTCTATTCGGTAGGCGACCTGCTCGTCCTCCGCCGTTTTGCCGAAGAAAGCGGGCAAAAAGACACCAACCTCCAGAAACTGAACCGCATGCGCCGTTATTGCGAAGCGGACATCTGCCGCCGGCGTATCCTCCTCAGTTACTTCGGAGAAGAAAGCGACCAGGACTGCGGCAACTGTGATGTATGCAAAAACCCTCCCCAACGGTTCGACGGCAGCATACTCGTCCAAAAAGCGTTAAGCGCCATCTTCCGTACCGGTGAATTTGTCGGCATGAATATGCTGATTAATATCCTCCGCGGCTCGGAGAAAACAGAAATCACAGAAAAAGGATACGATAAATTAAAAACATACGGTGCCGGAAAAGACCTTTCCTATAAAGAATGGAAAGAATATCTTTACCAGATGCTTCAATTGGGATATATCGAAATCGATTACGTCAATGCCGGAATACTGAAAGTCACTCCACTGGGAAGAAAAGTATTGTTCGGTGAACAGAAAGCGATGATGGCTATCTATAAAGAGCCGGAAGAAAAAACTTATTTCAGAAGAAAAGACTCGAAATTCAAATACCGCCCCATCAAACCCATCCAATCGGCATCGGTCGAAGAAACGCTGCTCGACTCGCTCCAGCAACTCCGCAAGCAGATTGCCGAACGCGAACAGACACCAGCCTACATCATCTTTTCCGATGATTCACTGGAAGATATGGTACAAAAAAAGCCTGTTACCCTGGAAGAGTTCAGCGAAATACGTGGTGTGGGAGAAATCAAACTGGAAAAATACGGAAAGGTATTCGTGGCACTGATACGGTTCGTACTGCGGTTGCCCAAAGACAGATAACCGCCCGTTTTTATTTCAGTTTCCCAATAATACGTTTAAGAAGCAAAAATTACCGTTACAGTAAAAAAAGAGACGGTTCTTACAAAAATATCTGGTACTTTAGTCTTCGAAAAAAGAACCGGACAGTATCCCTCTACCGCCGGTTCTATATAGTATTAACTTATAAAATAACAGCTTATGAATACGCTAAGTGTAAAGTTGTCTCATAGCATCTCTCAATTGTATGAGACTTTGTGTCAGGTTGGAAAGAGTACATTTGCTGAATTACAACGAGCAACAAATTTTAAAGACACGGAGCTCTGTTTGGCTCTATGCTCGCTCATGCACGACAACAAAGTATATCAGGCACGTATCAGCAATACCGTTTATTACATTATTAAATAATGTTCTCCACCGGAAATTCGACCTCACCAAACCCGATCATCGCATTAAACAAGCGAACCAACGAATAACGGGACAAATCCTGCGGACGAATAACAGCCGGAACAATCCTCCCCTTTCCTAATAGAGATGCCCGCATCGTTCCTTCCAGCAAAGGGACCTCGGGTGTCTCCCATTGGCTACCATTCCATAAAGCAATATTGGCAATCGATGTATCCGTCACGATACCATCACGCACGATCAGGATATCGTCCGCATCTCCCTTCTGACGAAATAATTCATCCAACTTCTGACGGTCAGCACTTTTATAAGTATAATCCAGCCCGTCCGACGTGACCAGTCTCAAACGATTCACCGGACGAACGGTGTAAGGTAGATATTCCACCTTCTCCACTTCCTCCTGATATTCGACCCGGCATTTGGTACGTCCGGAATAATCTCCGGGCTGGATATAATCCGCCAGGTTTACAGGCAAGTTACATTCGAACACATCTCTCCGCGTCTTGTTGAAGCGGTAATTATGAAAGGCCA
This sequence comes from Parabacteroides sp. AM58-2XD, assembly GCF_003463685.1. Lineage (NCBI taxonomy): Bacteria > Pseudomonadati > Bacteroidota > Bacteroidia > Bacteroidales > Tannerellaceae > Parabacteroides > Parabacteroides sp. AM58-2XD. Next base: position 12,683 of record NZ_QSDP01000006.1, on the reverse strand, counting down.
GATTAACCGCCTTTCCATCCTCGATACGGATTGTTTCAATAAATTGGCACATATACTTTTTGTTTCATTTCATTATATTCACTTTCTAAATCGCTTTGGGAAGTAATCCCACCGCCGCTCTTAAACAGGAAATCTCCTCCCTCCTGCCCGATAAAACGAATCATCACGGCACTGTCCAGACGATGGCCGTCAAAATATCCCATAACCCCGGTATAAAATCCCCGTTCGTATGTTTCAGCTTCCCCGATAATCTCCATCGTCTTTTTCTTGGGAGCTCCGGTGATAGACCCTGCGGGCAACAGCCGGAATAGTATGTCTCCCAATGAGGCTTTCCAGTCTTCCGATAGCTTACCTCTAATTTCTGAACTGACTTGCAACAGTCTTCCCCTGTTTGTCTGCAACTCATCTATATACCGGTATCGCGACACCGTCACTTCCGATGCCACCTGGCTCAGGTCATTACGAATCAAATCGACAATCGTGGCATGTTCCGCCTCCTCCTTTCTGTCTGCCAGAATCCGTTCCCGCGCATCAGGCAAAGAGGCATCGATCGTCCCTTTCATCGGATAAGAATAGATAAATCCATTCTCGATACGCACGAATATTTCAGGTGAGAAAACAACAAAACGCTCTTTCACCCATAATTTATAAGGAGCATGGGAAAGATAAAAAATCTCTTTCAACGTCAGATTCGTCCGTACCGGAGTCGCACAAGTCAGATTGACCAGATAAGAATTACCGGCATAAATATGCTCGGTCACTGTCCGGAAAGACCGGGAGTAAGTTTCAAAAGAAACCGGATTAGTCTCCCATTCAACATGTTTTTCAGGAAAGGCTTCCGCTTTTGACGTCACATTGGTAACGCCATTCAAATCATACAACACCTCACCCGGCTCTACCTCCTCCGGCTCCGCCACCCAAACTTGCTCCTGCTTATAATCAACGACAAATATAAAAGGCCGCCCGGATAATCCCAATCGATTCATATACCGGACGGCTTCTTCTTTATTGCAAAACTTCATATTATATCAAAAATCGCTCTGTCAGTCCGCCGAAAGCATCGATACGACGGTCACGGAAGAACGGCCACCAACGGCGCACATTCTCACTCCGTGCTTTATCAATCTCTACCACACGCACCTCTTCATGGTCGTTCGGAAACTCAGCCAACAACTCTCCCTGGGGACCTGCTACAAAGCTATTTCCCCAAAACTGGATACCGTTTGTCTGTCCCGAAGGATCCGTCTCATGTCCGGTACGGTTTACCGTAATCACCGGAAGTCCGTTAGCCACGGCATGTCCGCGCTGCACAGTTATCCAGGCACCCAGCTGACGTTTTTTCTCTTCTTCCGTATCACTGCTCTCCCAGCCGATAGCCGTCGGATAAATCAGCATCTCAGCACCTTTCATCGCCATCAGGCGGGCTGCTTCCGGATACCACTGGTCCCAGCAAACCAATACGCCCAACTTCCCGACAGACGTCTCTATCGGTTCAAATCCCAAATCGCCGGGAGTGAAATAAAACTTTTCGTAGTAAGCCGGGTCGTCCGGTATATGCATCTTACGATATTTTCCGGCAATCGAACCGTCTTTCTCAATCACCACGCTGTATTATGATACAATCCCGGAGCACGCCGCTCGAACAGGGAAAGTACTAAAACCACGCCCAGCTCTTTTGCTAAAGCCCCGAACTCTTCCGTAGACGGTCCCGGAATCGTTTCCGCCAGGTCGAACATCTGCGTATCTTCCGTCTGGCAAAAATACAGGCCGTTATGCAATTCCTGCAAGACAACCAGTTCCGCACCTTCGTCGGCACAAAGCCGGATGCTATTTTTCAGTTTCTTTATATTATCTGTCCGGTCACAGGTATTTGCCTGTTGAATCAATCCTATCTTCATACAATAAATTCTTTCGGGTACTGCATCGTCACACAATGCAATGAGCCATGTTGTTTAATTAACGGTAAACAATTAATACCTACAATCTCTCTGTCCGGAAACGCCGTCTGCAAGGCCGCTTTCGCCACTTCATCTTTCGGCGAATTATAGAACGGAACAAGCACCGCCCCGTTTATAATCAGGAAATTGGCATAGGTAGCCGGCAAACGCTCACCTTCCCATTCCACTTTATCCGCCATCGGCAAAGCAACCAACCGATAAGGTTCGCCATTTACCTGCGTGAACTCCTTCAATTCCTCTTCCATCTCCCGGAGTTCGGCAAAATGCTCGTCTTCCTCATCCGTGCACTGCACATAGGCTATCGTATCCTCACTGCAAAAACGCGCCAGCGTATCGACATGACTGTCAGTATCGTCTCCCGCCAGATAACCGCTTTCCAACCACAGGATACGGTCCAGCCCGAACACCTGCTTGAGATAATTTTCCAGTTCTTCCTGCTGGAGATATTCGTTTCTGTTCACGGAAGATAGACATTCGACCGTAGTCAGCAAAGTTCCCTTTCCATCCGACTCGATACTGCCGCCTTCCAATACAAACGGCTGCATATTGACAGGAACCACTTCATCGGCAAAAGTCTTGCCATGAAACAGTTTCCGCGTAATCAGATTATCATGGTTGGCAGCAAACTTCATCCCCCAACCGTTGAACACAAAATCGTACACCACCGGCACCCCGTCATCAAACACGGAAATCCCCCCATGGTCACGCGCCCAGGTATCGTTCGTCTCCATCTCACGGAAAATAACACGGCTATAATCCACCTCTCCCAACTGCGAGCGTACCGCCGTTTCATCCGGACAAACAATCAGTAACTTCTCCCGTTTGATCACCTCTTTGGCAATCTCCACAAAACAAGGAACCACCTCGTCCAGTATCGGAGCCCAATCGGTCCCTTCATGCGGCCAGGTCAGTTGAACAGCACTCTGAGGATACCATTCTGCCGGTAATATCGTTTTATTATCCATGTCTGCTAATTTAATTTTCAAACCATTAACAAAAATATCATATCCCTTCAATAATAGCTTTAAGCGTCTCTGGGTCCGATTGATATTTATTTTCTTTCAAGTATTTCAATGCTTTCTTTAAGACTACCACCTCATCCGCATTTTTGAGTTCCTGAAATAAATTCTTGAACGTAGCATCTTCCTTGCTGGAAACCTTTTTCGTTTGCTCTGTAAAAGACTTCAGATCAGATGAAAAACCAAACTGTTCCATATCAGTTTCCACATCTTCTGCACATTTAAGAATAAACCCATCTACTGCCGGTGAAATCATGACCAGATAATGAGCTTTGTCAGGATGTTTATAAAAAAACAGAGAATCAGTATGCCCCACCTCTTCAAATTCATCCACATAACGAATTTGCCTTTTATCTTTATCGACAATTCCAACGGCAAACTCATCAGCAAGCTTCTCTTTCATGACTTTAACAACGTTATTACAGCCTTTCTGGTGATTATAACCTTTTGCTGTAGGAACTAATGTTTCGAGCAAATTAGTGTCAACGTAACATTCCGGAATTATGTAAAGTTCTGCCATTATTTTAAGAAAGTTTCCGTATAAAAAAATAAATCAGCCCCAAATTCATACATTTCCTGTAACTCACTCTCAGCCGCCCTCTTCACTATTGTTTCTCCATTTCTGAAATCTACTAAGTAAATAGCCAAATCATTTCCAGGCAGTTCCAGAAAGTCATTTACGACATAAGGACTATGGGTAGTAATAAAAAACTGATTATTTTCCGAATCTATAATACTTCGTGTTACTTTAGATATAAATGGCGGATAAGAATGTGCCTCAGGTTCTTCGAAAATCAGAACTGCATTATCATTACTTTCAATAGCAGCTGTATAGAAAATCATACGTTGCAAAGAATCAGCAATAGAATGAAACGGAATCAAAAAAATCTCTCCCGGATTCTTCTCTTTAAGAACTTTAATTTCCTGACTATTCGTATCGAACACATACTTCAAATCGTAATCTTTGAATATGGCTGTTAACTCCCTCTTCAAATCAGGCAACAAAGTTACTATGTTCATTAAATTACTTCCATTCGGAGGCAGAAGATAATTTAACGGCAATTTTTCCTTTTCAAAGGAATTTGGATAAAAATAACTCCTGAATGGGTTTGCTGCCGAGATCTCAATATTCTTTTTCCCAGACAAGAGCATATTGGAAAAAGATAAAGAAAATTCCGCATCAGTATGGTCTTTATAATTTAAAAGAAATGAAAGTCCCATACTATCTAAATGAACCTCAGCATTTACAACATCCGTCTCTATCCGTATAGGTGTCTCTATATGACCATCAAAAAAAAGTTCTGCATCGCTTTCAACACGAATAAACTGCTGAATACTCCTTTTCTTTGCAAATTTTAAATAAGGAAGACAAAATAAGGACATTGCCTCCAATAAATTACTTTTACCTACATTCGGTTTACCGATAAACAGGTTAATCCTTCTACAATCATTTAAAACAACGTTTTTGATCGATTTGAAGTTATTTATATGGACATGGCTTATTTTTGTATGCATTCTTTTTGTATGACTTTAATTATACTGTAAATGCAAAGGTAATAATATTTAGAAAATCTTCTCCATTTATTTGGAATCTTCAGAAACCTCATTAACTTTGCAGCACAAAGTACTTTTTATTTTAAGTATATGAATAAACAAATAGAAGACATAAAAGCTATCCGCGAGATGATGGAGAAATCATCTAAATTCCTTTCGTTAAGCGGTTTGTCAGGCATATCAGCCGGAGCCATAGCCATTATCGGAGCAGCGCTTGCCTATTTCCATATTTTACGGGAACCGGCCAGTGCCAACTTCGATACGACACACGAAGTCATGTTCCGCGAAATCACTTTGCTGATAACCGACGCTTCCGCCGTGCTACTCTTCTCTATTTGTTTCGGTATCTATTTCTCCTGGAGAAAATCGGTGAAAAAGAACCTGATGCCCTCCAAAAGTCTGATAAAAAGGACACTTTATAACCTCGGTATCCCTTTGGTTGCCGGAGGTATCTTCGCCCTTATTTTCCTGCTACGCGGCGATTTGGCTATGGCTATCACCATGACGCTGACCTTCTACGGCCTGGCATTAATTAATGTATCCAAATACACCCTTGACGAAGTACATTATTTAGGTTTGACGGAAGTCGTATTAGGTATTGTTGCCGCCCTGTTCCCCGACTGGAGCCTCTTGCTTTGGACTATCGGATTCGGAGTTTGCCATATCATTTACGGCACAGCTATGTACATCAAATATGATTTGAAAAAAGAATGAAAAACATACTGTCCCAATTAAATAAAGCCTTCGAAAGCCGGATACGATTAGGTATCATGTCTATCCTTTCGGTAAACGAATCAGCCGACTTCAACACCATGAAGCAACTGATGGAGTTGACCGACGGAAACCTGGCCAGCCACCTGAAAGCCCTGGAGGCTCTCGGATATATCCAGTCCGTCAAACAATTCATCGGACGGAAACCCAATACCCAATATTCCATCACCGAAGAAGGACGAAAAAGTTTCAAAGAGCATTTGAATGCACTGGAAGAACTTATCAAATAATTTTTTTATCCTTTTACTTTGAATTACAAAGTACTTTTAAACTATATAAAACAGGTTTGGTTTATGGAAACAACAATTAAAAAAGTAACAAAAATCAATCAGTCTATCACACTGAAAGCACTGATTATCGGATTTCTGACCTTCATCCTCCTGATTCCGGGATTAATGATTCAGGATTTGATCCGGGAAAGACAAAACCGGAGTTTGGAAACAATCGAAAAGATTAACAACAAATGGAGCAATGCCCAAACCTTTTGCGGTCCGGTCATCTCCATCCCTTATACCACGACGCAGGTAAATCCGGACAACAAGACAACCATTCAGGAACACCTCCTGAATATCACACCGGAAAACCTGAATATCACAACACAGTTATTTCCAGAGGAAAGATATTACGGTATCTACAAAACGATCCTTTACAAAAGCGAGGTAGACATAACAGGGAACTTCGACAAAATAAACTTCCCCAAACCGGAAAATAGTATCATTCATTGGGAACAAGCCTATCTATCCATCGGTGTTTCCGACCTGAGGGGCATAACAGAAAACATCGACTTCAAACTGGATAACAAACAATTGTCGGTCGAAGCCACCGGTAACCTGGATACGCAGATAGGGAAAATGCTGGTCATGCCACTAAAGAATACCGATCCTCTCCTGTTTAGCCAGCCCCAAACATTCAACTGCAAATTAAAACTGAACGGCAGCAGTAACATCAATTTCATCCCCATAGGCAAAACAACCAAAGTGCACGTTACGGGTAACTGGAAGTCCCCCGGTTTCATCGGCAACTTCTCTCCGGAGCACCATATTACCGAAAAAGGATTCGAAGCCAACTGGAGTATCCTCAGTTTCAACCGCAGTATCCCGGAAATGTGGATCGACTACCCGGGAAACTCATTCGACGATTCCTCCTTCGGTGTAAACCTGATTGACCCGGTAAACCATTACCAGCAGAACATGCGTTCCGCCAAATATGCCATCATGTTCGTCGTCCTGACCTTTGTTGTCTTCTTCTTCGTCGAGATCCTGACCAGAAAACGGATCCACCCTATCCAGTATTTGTTGGTCGGCTTCGCATTGATCCTGTTTTACAGCCTCCTCCTGTCCATCTCCGAACAGATAAACTTCGGCACGGCCTACCTGATTGCCAGTATCGCCACCATCAGCCTGATCACAGCTTATGCTCACAGCATCTTCAAAAATAAAATACAGACCGGAGCACTCACCGGTATGTTATGTTTATTATATATTTTCCTATATGTTGTTCTGCAACTCGAAGATGTTGCCTTATTAATAGGAAGTATCGGTTTGTTTGTAATCCTAGGAACGATTATGTTCTTCTCCCGGAAAATAAGTTGGTATAAAGAAGAAGAAACAGAAGATAAACATGAAAGTGAAGAAATAAACAAAACTGAATAAAACAACAGGTATATTATACCCGAAAAGGTATACTTGTATAGTTTTTATAATATTTTATACCCGAAATGGTATAAAATATATTATACACTACTATATTTGTACCCAAACGGGTATAATATGCAATACACAACATTAGCAAAATACATAAAAGATATGCGTAAGAAATACAATCTTACCCAAATTGATTTATCAGAAAAGTCTGGGGTAGGCCTACGTTTCATCCGCGAACTAGAACAAGGAAAACAAACCCTGAGATTAGACAAAGTCAATCAGGTTCTGAACCTATTCGGATTAGAAATAGGTCCTGTCCCTATGGTTAGAAAAGATGATGAATTATGAAACAAGCATCTGTTTATCTACGAGACCGTCTTGCTGGCAAATTATCTGAAGATGAATACGGTTATACATTTACATATGATCCCGTATTCCTTCAGTCAGAAAATGCAGAGGCAATCAGTTTGACTATGCCTTTAACCGGAACACCTTATCATGATAAAGTATTATTTCCTTTTTTCGACGGATTAATACCGGAAGGATGGTTGCTGGATATTGCAGAGAAAAGCTGGAAAATTAACAAACTGGATAGAATGTCTTTATTACTGGCTTGTTGTAAAGACTGTATTGGAGCAGTAAGTGTCGTACCTGATTTAATTGAAGAATAACATGTCTAAATGTCTATATTGTTATAAAGAGTTGAAAGAAGGACAAGCAGACTTCCATCCAGCTTGTTCCAAAAAAATATTCGGAAGCCAAGTGCCTCCTATTCTTCCTTATATCAGAAACCAACTGTCCGATCTGGCACAACAAGTCATCCGCAGTCAAACTACTTTGACAGGTGTGCAGGCTAAATTATCTTTAGACCTCCATCCCGGAAAAAAAAATGAGCCGGAACGATTTACTATAGTTGGATTATGGGGAAGATATATTTTAAAACCCCAGACCGATTTATACCCCCACCTCCCGGAGTTGGAAGATCTCACTATGCATCTAGCAGAAATATCCAAAATAAAAGTCGTTCCCCATTCACTGATACGCTTTCAGGATGGAGAATTATGCTACATTACCCGAAGAATAGATCGGGGTAGCAACGGAGAAAAATATCCTATGGAAGATATGTGCCAATTATCAGAACGTTTGACGGAGTATAAATATAAAGGATCATATGAGCAAATAGCCAAACTGATTCAAAAATACTCCTCTACTCCCAAACTTGATTTAATCAATTTCTGGGAACAAGTTCTTTTCTCCTGGATTACAGGAAATGCAGACATGCATCTAAAAAATTTTTCTTTATACAGTCAACAACAAGATAAATATGAATTAACTCCAGCTTATGATATGCTTTCGACAGCATTAATTATGCCGGAGGATACAGAGGAATTGGCATTGACCTTAAACGGGAAAAAGAGAAAAATAAAAAAACAAGATTTCATCCTTGCTATTCAAGCTTCAGGCATTGAAGATAAAATAATAGAAAACCTGTTCAAGAAATTCATAAAAGCGAAACAAAGCTGGCTAAACTTTATTAACCAATCTTTCCTACCAGAAAACATGCAGGAAAGATATAAGAAATTCATTTCAACCAAGTTGGAATTACTTGCGAATAAACAACAAACCTTATAAAGGGAAAGATATAGACTCCAGCATCTGTTTTCGCCAGGAGAGAAGTTTACCGTTTTTAAATAAGCGACGTTGGACGAAGCACCAACTCCAAAAACAAAAGAGGATACCTCACGGCATCCTCTCTCCTAACGCAACGAATGAATTATTAATACTTATACTTATTTCTCATTACTTCTTGCAGTCGCAAGTTGAATAAGCTACTAACATCCAAACTAATTTTTCCTGTTCTTTCAGATAGTCGCTCATCAGCGCTACTGTAGCTTCGTCTCCGGCTTCTGAGGCAAGAGAAAGCAGTTTACGTTCTTCAGCGATAAACTGACCGTAAGTGTTCAGGATATTTTCCAGGGCTTCGTCACCGCAGGATACACCTGATACTTCTTTTACTCTGGCTACTTTCAAGTATTCGCTGAACTTGTTTACAGGAACACCTCCCAACATCAGGATACGTTCTGCCAGTTCGTCTACCTTCTCGGCTGCATTGTCGTACATTTCTTCGAATTTGCTGTGAAGAACAAAGAAGCCGTGTCCTTTAATATTCCAGTGGAATCCGCGAAGGTTTGTATAAAATACCTGGTAGTCGGCCAATAACTGCTGTAATGCTTCTACTACTTTGTTTGCTGCTGATGCGTCTAAATGCAAATAATCTAATGTTTTCATATTCTTCTGTTTTTTAATTGTTATACGTTTTTATTTTTCTTGTACTGCAAAGATACTACAGATATAAACACCTGTCAAACAGATAATTATTATACCATCATAGACAAAATCTATCAACACGGTTTCAGCAAGCAGATTACTGATATCAGATCAAAACATTCATATAAATGATATACTCAAAAAGCACATTTATACATATCGGAACAAACAAACACTCTTTTTGAAGATTTAATTAAACATCCCTCATTTTACATTTCGGTCATTTTTTCTTTACATATACACCAATAATCAATTGCTTAACAATAAAAATTCATAATCAGCGTTAATCCAACTCATTAACAATTGTAATTAAAAAAAATTTAATTTACATTTGACACATAGAATATTTGCCACTAATAATTAAAACATGATACGGAAAAACTTTATTTTATTGCTATTACTGAATTTAGCAGGAGTACTTTTTGCACAACTAACGATTTCACCCACCGCCTCACCTTCAATACCGGAGGGAAGCAACATCAATCTTGGTGACTATTTCTCTGTTAGCGGAGGAACTCCCACAGGATGGACATTGGATGGAAAAAGTATTACATTTACTAATGTTTCCTTGTCCTATAAGGACAACGGAAAGTTATTACAATGCAAAGATGCATCAGGTTCCAGCAACCTGGTCCCGATCAAAGTTATTGGAAAACCGACTGTTACCAGTCTCACCGGGATGCCGACCGAACTCCTTAAAGAAGGGGATCAGGTAACGTTGACTGTCACCTTCAAAGCAAATGGTTCTACGGGCCATACCTACCAGTGGTATATCGGAAACCAGGCAATAGCCAACGCGACGACAGCGACTTTAAACTACACATTTGCAAAAGCAGATCATGGCAAGACAATTAAAATAGCTATCAAAGCAACAGAGTTCACAGATGCAACCGAGGCCTCCGCCGGCGTTACATTCGACGGAACGATGATAACGGATAAAAACCCGGCACTGCCTGCCGGTGCAAAACTGGATAATACCGCATTCCCGGTGACGGTCGGACAGACGTTTACTGATCCAGTTGTTGATTATGAAGCAACAAATCATGGGGGTACTAACTATTTTGTCACCCAAAATACTCAATACACCAATAATGATACGCATACAGTTACTTTCAATGGAAAAGAATATTCCTGTACTATAAGATTATTGACAGCAACTCCATATGCACCTGAAAAAGTAACATCATCCATTACATCTGCAGCCAGAATTCCGGCAAACATTTTAGCAGATAACAATACATTATTTTTCGATTCAGGAATTTATGTTCCAATAGAAAGCACTGGAGAGTCAGTCTTTATTAAAACCGGATTAAAGGTTATTGGGCTTGGAGACAGAACTTCACAAAGTGAGGCAACCGTTATTGGACCTAATTACGGGTATTGGGCTACTACAAACGCATACAATTATGGACACATCAAATATAAATTTTCTCATAATGTAGTTATGGAAAATATTGTATTTGACGGTGCAGGCATGAGATTCTACGGAAATGGTTCAAAAGGGGGATCCAACCAAAAAAACAACTATTACTTCATAACACTAAACAATGTCAAAAACATAGTTTTTAAAGATATCACTTTCCGGAATATTGGAACTACAACTTACTCATATTCTATACTGAACATGACAGAAGGGGAAGCAAACATAGATAATGATGAAAGAGATCCAAATAATAAAAGATATTATATAAACATTACTTTCGAAAGTGGAAATCTCTCCGGTTCATACGAACCTATAAATATAAATACCACTGACGGACATTATTTTAAGAATATATATTTTAAAAACGCTTTAACAACAAATGTCCATCAAATAGCTATTACAGGTAAAAATGCCCATGGGAATGGTAATCCCGGTTGTCGCAACATCATTTTTGCCGGAGACCTGGAACTCTATGACAAGAAAAAAATACGTCTATGGAAATACACAAGTACAGGCATATCTTTCCCTGAAAAATATAAATACCTGGAATTAAAAACGACTCCGACGACAAGTGACTATACATACGACATCACAATTGCAAGAGAAATTGATACTCCATCAGCATCATATCCTTACCTCGATGCTTCAGATGGCTCATACATCGTCTTTAATTCTTTAAATGACCCATTTAAACCTCTTAGCAATTTATTTTCAGGGACTGTCAAAAACCAATGTACATTACCTACCCCTACATTGGTTAAATTAGTCAGCAAGGATGGGAAAGTCGGTGGTTTTACAGTTCATGACTATAGTAAAGTACAGACTAATATTGTTGCTGTCAACGCTTATACAGATCCATTAACTCAGGTAAATGAGAGTAATCTGTTTAAATATAACGGTTCTAAAATCAGCTTCAATACTACCAACCCGGAATATATCAGATTACATAACATCGACTTCTCTGAAGATTATTCCATCTATGATGCTGTTAAAGATGATGGGAACAATGTGACAAACTCCAATTACGGTAGTTTCTATAACTGTAAGTTCAAGGCGCCCCAAGAAGGGGATCCGTTGGTTGTTGAAGGAGATCTGGATAAACTTCAATGGTCGGTATCCAAGACAACTAATGAAATATATGAATACAAAGATGTAGAAAACAACTCTACCACCTCTGTGATGGAAGGTACACCTGTCTATGTACAGATCAGGCCGGTTTATCTGGACAGGGTTGACTACGACCGATGGGCTATTGAATATACTGCAACGCCGGTTGATTACCATTACCCGATGGAAGATGCAATTGCAAAAACCATCCGTTATGACTTCAACAAGGGAGAAGCCCACGTATTACCGGGTACTTATTATTATAATGTAAGTAAACTGATTCTTTACAAAGGGAACAGGGAGGTCGCAACCTATAACTACCGCGATGCCACCTGTACCCACACTGTGATCATCCAGGCGAAGCCGATAGCTAAAATACCGGCTTTGCAATGGTCGGTATCGACCGCCACTCACGAGCAATCTAACTTCCGTGACGTGGACGACCAGACAACAACGTCCGTGAATTATGGAACTCCTGTCTTTGTACAAATCCGCCCGATCGGACATGAAGACATCACTTTTGAACGTTGGGATGTTGAATACTCCGTGACTCCGGCGGAACATTATTATGGCATGAATCCAATCGTCAAGACCGAACGTCATAATTTCAACAACCGCGAAGCACATACGGAAATCGGCACATATGTCTACACTGTCACCAAGCTGACATTGTATGACCTGTATGGAAACAAAATCGTCGAGACATACGATTACAACGACTCGCCCTACCGGCACACCATCGTCATCACAGACTGCGAAGACCCCGGCCCCGGCCCGCACGGCGCCCTGCAATGGTCGGTCTCCACGGCGTCGAACCAGCTTCAGGACTTCCGCGATGTGGACAATCTGACTACGACAAGCGTGGTGAAAGGCACACCGG
>NZ_QSDP01000059.1:0-38994 GCF_003463685.1 Parabacteroides sp. AM58-2XD | reverse complement strand
ATAAAATGAACCTATTCAATAGTATCAGTAATTAACATATTTAATTGTTAAACTTAATATCAATATAATGAATAAATCTATATGCAGTAATATAAAAGGAAAAGCTGTATCCCTAACTATTCTATGTGTTTTTAGTTATACAATATCTTTTGCGTCGGTTAATGTAGGAGTAGATAGGGGTAAATCAGCTTCAAGTAGGATTATTCCGAATCAGAGTCAGGCAACCTTCAATTTAAAAGGAAAAGTAATTGATGATATGGGAGAGCCTCTTCCCGGTGCAAATATAGTTCTCGTTGGTGGCACAAGAGGTGTTGCCACAGATATCGACGGATCATTTGTGATCAGTGTTTCGGTTGGTGAGAAACTGACTGTTTCTTATCTGGGTATGGAAGATCAGATTGTAACGGTCAAGGATAAGAAGGATCTTGTAATTACGATGAAACCCAAAACGGATGAACTGGAGGAAGTGACTGTCGTTGCTTTTGCCAAACAAAAGAAGGAAAGTGTTATCGGATCTATTACAACCTTGAATCCATCGGAATTAAAAGTTCCTTCCAGCAACCTGACTACGGCAATGGCCGGACGTTTGTCCGGAGTGATTGCCTATCAACGAAGTGGCGAACCGGGAAAAGACAATGCTGAATTTTTTATTCGTGGTGTGACTACTTTCGGTTATAAAAAAGATCCTCTCATTCTTATTGATAACAATGAGGTTACTACTACGGAATTATCCCGCATTCAGCCGGATGATATCGCTTCTTTTTCTATTATGAAGGATGCCACAGCAACAGCCCTTTATGGGTCTCGTGGTGCTAACGGTGTTATCTTGGTAACGACGAAAGAAGGAGCGGAAGGGGCCGCCCAGGTAAGTATCCGGTTGGAAGGTTCTATGTCGCAACCGACAAAAATGGTGGAACTGGCCGATCCGATAACCTATATGCGTCTCCATAATGAAGCCGTTTTGACACGTAATCCGATGGGGGCACTACCTTATTCGCAGCAAAAGATAGATAATACGATTGCCGGTGTGAATCCGTACGTTTATCCGGCTACGGACTGGTATAACGAACTATTCAAGAATAATACATTCAACTACCGTGCCAACTTTAATGTAAGTGGTGGTGGTAAAGTTGCTCGTTATTACATTGCCGGCAGTTATATTTCGGATAAGGGTGTATTGAATGTCGATAAAAAGAGCAGTTTCAATAATAATATCAACCTGAAACGATATATGCTTCGTGCCAATGTAAATATCAATGTTACCAAAACGACAGAAGCTGTCGTTCGTTTGAGCGGTGCATTTGATGACTATACCGGACCGATAGATGGTGGCGATCAGCTGTTCGCAAAAGTAATGCGGACTAACCCTGTTTTGTTCGCCCCTTCTTATCCGGCTGATGAAGCAAATCAGTATACCAAACATATATTATTCGGTAATGCAGACAAGGGACAGTATAATAACCCGTATGCAGATATGTTGAAAGGGTATAAAGATACGCAAACATCTCAGATGGCGGCTCAGTTCGAATTGAAGCAGAATTTGGATTTTATCACAGAAGGATTGTCTCTTCGTGCTATGTTCAATACAAATCGATATGGTTATTTTGATGTATCTCGTCAATATGTACCATTCTTCTATAGAATAGGTTCCTATAATAAGTTGGAGGATACCTATATTTTGGCCCCCCTTAACGAACAGGATGGACGTGAAACATTAGACTTTGTTCCCGGTAATAAAGTAGTTAGTTCTACAACTTATTTTGAAACGGCTGCTAACTGGAATCAAACTTATAATGAAAAGCATGCTGTCGGTGCTATGTTGGTTTTCACACTTCGTCAATCCCTGACTTCCGACGCCAATACATTACAACTTTCATTACCTTCACGCAATGTGAACTTTGCCGGTCGTGCTACTTATGCTTATGATTCGCGTTACTTCCTTGAAGCAAACTTCGGTTATAACGGTTCCGAACGTTTTGCCAGAAAGGAACGTTTTGGTTTCTTCCCTTCAATGGGACTTGGTTGGCTTGTTTCTAGTGAAGCGTTCTGGAATGACGATTTGAAGAAAACGATTAATAAATTGAAACTGAAAGTTACTCATGGGTTATCCGGTAACGATGCGATTGGCAGACCTGAAGATCGTTTTTTCTATATTTCGGAAGTAAATATGAATAGCGATGGAAAGCAATCGTCGTTCGGTACTTATGGAAATTTTGGAGGACGTACGTTGAATGGTGTTTCGATCTCTCGTTACCCGAACGAGGATATACCTGGGAGACTGCCCGGAAAACAAATCTGGGTGTAGAGTTAGGACTATTTGATAAATTGGAATTGCAGGCGGATTATTTTATGGAATCCCGTTGGAATATTTTAATGTCACGTGCTTCTATTCCTACAACTATGGGGCTTCAGGCTGATGTAATGGCTAATGTGGGAAAAGCTAAAAGTAGTGGTATCGACCTGTCGTTGAACTATAACCATATGATTAATAATGATGCCTGGTTGACGGGGATGGCTAATTTCACTTATGCAACCAGTGAGTTTACTGCTTACGAAGAGCCGGATTACAGTGCAACGCCTTGGAAGTCGAAACTGGGGACTTCCCTGAATCAGAATTTCGGTTATGTGGCTGAACGTTTGTTTGCAGATGAAGAAGATATCCGTAATTCGCCGAGTCAGTTTGGTAATTATATGGCCGGTGATATCAAATATAAAGATATCAATAACGATGGTAAGATTACCGAATTGGATATGGTACCGATGGGTTATCCAACCAGTCCGGAAATTGTTTATGGTTTCGGTCTGTCCGGAGGATACAAACAATGGGATTTATCTTTCTTCTTCCAGGGATTGGCTCGGGAATCATTCTGGATCGACACATCAACGGATAACGGAACTCTACCTTTCCTCAACGGACAGAATGCTTTGTTAAAAGCATATGCAGATGATCACTGGTCTGAAGATAATCGTAACCTGTATGCTTTGTGGCCACGTTTATCTTATGAAGCTGTAGAGAATAATCAGAAACCGTCTACCTGGTTTATGCGCAATGGTTCATTCTTGCGTTTGAAATCATTGGAGTTTGGATATACAGTTCCGACCAATGTACTTAAAAAAGTCTTTGTAAAGAACTTTCGTATCTATTTCAGCGGCACGAACCTGCTAACATTCAGTCCTTTCAAATTGTGGGATCCTGAAATGGGTGGAAATGGTTTAGGATATCCGGTTCAGCGTGTATTCAATTTGGGAGCTCAGATTTCCTTCTAATGAGAGTTGTAACGGGTTTTGTCTTATTTGATTCTATTAATCAATAAATTAGTTTACATGAAAGCATTCTATAAAATATTAATGTTTACAGCATTAATACAGGTATTTACCTCGTGTGACGGTTATCTGGATTTAGTACCGGATAACGTAGCAACGGTTGAGTCAGCTTTTACGAATCGAGCTGCAGCCGAAAAGTTTTTATATACTTGTTATAGTTATCGCCCGCAGTGGGGGGATTTATTTAATGACCCGGCGATTAACGGTGGTGACGAGACATGGCAGTTCTATCCGATAGCATCACATGTATTTCCAACGTTTACATCTTCTTATCTACAACGTGGTTTTCAAAAACTAGATGATCCTTATCTGAATTTTTGGGATGGTCTGCAAGGTGGTAAAGGCTTATTCATTGGTATCCGTGATTGTAATATCTTCTTGGAGAACATAGCTAGTACGGTTGATTTGGAAGAATCTGACGTATTCGTTGGGTTGCTGAAGTGAAATTCTTAAAGGCATATTATCATTATTATCTGTTGAAATGCTATGGTCCTATACCTATTATAGATGAAAATCTACCAGTTTCTGCTTCACCTGAACAGGTTGCGGTTTATCGTGATAAAGTGGATGATGTGGTGACTTATGTAAATGATCTGATTTTGGAAGCTTTGCCTGATCTGCCGGATTATAAAGACATGGTTATGAGTATTGAAGGCGGTCGTGTTGATAAACAGATAGCTTTGGCTGTTCGTGCAGAGATGTTGGTAATGGCTGCCAGCCCTTTGTTCAATGGTAATACAGAAATGGCAGGACTGATAGATAATCGCGGGACAGTCTTGTTTAATCAAACGTATGATCCTGAAAAATGGAAAATTGCTGCAGATGCTTGTAAAGAAGCGATAGAAGCTTGTCATGGCGCCGGAAAGAAACTGTATACGGAAATTGAACCGATCACAGTGACTCAGCATCCTGTGTTCCAATTGCAGACTATGTTGCGTCAGGTTGTTTGCGAACGTTGGAACTGTGAGTTGATATGGGGAGGTACAAATAGTCAATGCAGGGATCGTTCCTATCATTCGACCCCTCGTGTTGTACGTATCGATGCAGGAATAATCAATACAATCAGTGCTCAATGGGCTCCGACAATTAAAACAGTGGAACGTTTTTATACATCCAATGGTGTCCCTATGAATGAAGATAAACAGTGGAGCAAAGAGGGATGGTATGATAAACGCTATGAATTACGTTCGGAACCTTCCTCCGGAGATGAGAAATATTTTGTAAAGGAAGGACAACGTACTTGTTATATGCACTATAACCGTGAACCTCGTTTTTATGCCAGCATAGGTTTCGACCAGGGAATCTACTACGGAAACGGGAAAAACGACTTCGAGTCATGTAACTATACCAACTTTTTAAATTTGGGGTGGTCTGGTTATCAAGGGGGTAGTTCTTATTCCATAACCGGTTATGCTCCGAAGAAAATGGCTAGTTATAAAAACGGTGTTACTAACAGTACTATTGCAGAACCGGAATATTACCCTTTTCCTGTTATCCGTTTGGCTGATCTTTATTTGCTTTATGCGGAAGCATTGAATGAATATTCCGGTCCTTCGGCAGAAGTGTATGAATATATAGACCGGATTCGTGAACGTGCCGGATTAGAGGGGGTAATAGATTCATGGAGTAAATATTCTACCGATCCGTCTAAACCAACGACAAAAGAAGGTTTGCGTAATATTATCCATGATGAAAGAACGGTTGAGTTTGCTTTTGAATCCAAACGTTATTGGGATATTCGTCGTTGGAAGCAGATCGATACTTATAATATACAGCCTCAGGGGTGGAATATCATGGGTGAGACACCTGAAGACTTTTATAAGTTGCAGAATGTGGCTGAAGTTCCTGTAAAAGTTACGGTGAAAGATTATTTTATGCCTATCCGGGAGACGAATATTATTACTAATAAAAATCTTGTACAAAATTACGGTTGGTAATAAATTCATTATCTAATACATTATAATAATGATGAATATGAAAAATAAGATTATACTGTCTGTCATGACGCTAGGTTTGATCACTTGGTCATGCAGCGAATCTCCAATAGGACAGCAACCTATAGATTCCATTGCTCCGGGGGCTGTCTCGAATGTGAATGTAAAAAATATTCCCGGAGGGGCTATTCTTAGTTATACTTTACCGGATGATGAAGATTTGCTTTATGTTAAAGCCGTTTATAACTTAAAGGAAGGGTTGGCTGAAGCTAAAAGTTCTCTTTATACGGATACGATCAAGGTAGTAGGTTTTGGCGATATGGAACCGCGTGAGGTTTCGCTTATAGCAGTGGATCGGAGTCGTAATGAATCTGCTCCTGTGAAAGTAACGGTGAATCCTGAAGAACCTCCCGTGTTGACGATCGGTAAGACACTTGATTTGGTACAAGATTTTGGGGGGGTACAAGGACTGTGGACAAATAGCAACCGGGATGAGGTGACAGTTCATATTGTACGTAAAGATGAATATGGAGATTATCAACCCTTGGAAACATTTTATACGACTGTTATAGAGGGGAGTGGAGCTGCCCGTGGTTTGGATACTATTCCAATGGATTTCGGAATCTACGTGAAGGATCGCTGGGGAAATATCAGTCCGACTCTTTATAAAGAGTTGACACCTATGTTTGAAACCTCATTCGATAAGACTAAATGGTCCGATGCTAAATTACCGAACGATATTGGTGAAGGAGCTGGTTGGGGGATGTCTCGTATATGGGATGGCATTTATGGTCCAGGTGATAATGGTTTTAGTTCGCCGGGTGGAACCGGGGTTTGGCCTCAATCGATTACTATTGATTTAGGAGCGGTAGGTAAGATCAGTCGTTTATTACTCTATCAACGTGGAGATGCTTATATTTTTTCTGAAGGAAACCTGAAACAGTTTGAAGTTTATGGTGCTACAGATCTGGATCCTACAGGTAATTGGGATAGTTGGACATTGTTGGGTACTTTCGAATCTGTAAAACCTTCAGGGCTTCCTTTAGGTCAGCATTCTTCGGAAGATGATGACGTTGCTCTTGTGTCCGGCGAGAATTTTATTATGCCGTTGGATGTTCCACCTGTTCGATGGATTCGTATAAAAGTGCTTAGAACTTGGGCAGGCGGTGATAATTTCCAGATAGGAGAACTGTTTGTGTTTGGTGACAACAGATCTGAATTATATCAATAATTATAAAAAGAACAGTTTATGAAATTCAATAAAGTATGTTTTGCATTACTGATGCTATTGGCAATCGCCAGCCAGTCATGTATGGATATGAATGATCTTACTGACAAGTATCTTGACGAAGGAGAGATCGTTTATGCCGCAAAAGTGGATAGTGTAGGTGTTCGGGCAGGCGAGAACCGGATTCAATTAGACATTTATGTAAAAGCTCAACGTGTAGAGAATTTACGCGTTTATTGGAATAATTATGAAGACTCTGTTGATGTCGAGATCGGTGGAAAGACTGGTGTTTTTCCTGTTATACTCGATGATATGCCGGAAAGCGGATATCTGTTCCAATTAGTCAGCTTTGATAAATTCGGTAATCGTTCGTTAGAGTTTGAAGCTACCGGATCTTCTTATGGAGAGAACTATAAGAACGGACTTTCTAACAGAAGTTATACAACTGAATTTACCCGTTATGATATGGAAGGCGATTCGATGGTGATTTATTGGGGAGGAACAGTCAGAGGGGCTGTCGGTATGGAGTTGCAATATACCGATATTTCTGATAAAACGGTCCGTATGGAAGTTCCGGCTGATGCTTCTACTACTACCTTATATAAATTAAAAGGAAATGTGAGTTATAATTTACGTTTCCTGCCGGAAGAGAATGCCATAGATACTTTCACGACTGTTTCTAAAAGTATACCGATTTATTATGAAAGCCCGATAGACAAATCCAGCTGGAAGATTGTCGCTTTTAGTTCGGCTTCGGCATCTCCTGAATGGCCGGCAACGAATGCTATCGATGGAGATATTAATACTCCGTGGCATACGGAGCATAATCCAACGGCTCCTTTTCCTCATTATTTTATAGTGGATATGGGAGAAGTGATTGATATATCGAGTTTTGAAGTATATCGTCGTATGGACGACTCCGGTGGTGCCCAACCGACACATCAGATATTCTATGCCGAATCGTTGGCTGATCCGACAGACAGTAATGATATGGGATGGAAGGACTATGGCGTTTACTCTTTAGATAATGTAGTCGATATCCCTCAGTTTTCAAGGGCAGCTAATGTTGTTAAAGCACGCTATTTCATGTATTATGTAGGATCAAACTCCCGCTCATCATATGCTTATATCGGTGAGATCGGTGCTTATTCTCCGGCTGGTGATGGCTTGATTCATTAGGCTTTATTTATTATTCGGCAGTTAACAGTAACTGATTCACGGTTAGTTACTGTTGACGCTGGATTTTTTAGAATAATTTTTGCTTACCGTTTTATCAGAACCGTCAGGCGTAACGAAAGATCGAAAAAGACCATTTTGGCATTTACATTCTGGGTAATATGCCGTTCTGCTTTTGCCAGCTCTTCCATGATATCGAATACATTCCGTTCGTTAACGAATGGGGCGAATTTTACGGCAAAACCGGATTCGTCCATATTCATATAATTCAGGTCCGGTGACTGGAAACGGTACATAAAGTTTTCACGGATCAGATGCTGGCAGTATTGCAGGAAGTTCTTTTGGCGTTCGCGTCCGATGCCGGCAAGAACATCGGCCATCGCTTTCATCCCTTTGACGTTACGTGCCCAGGAGTTACGCATCATCGCCTTGAACTGCTCCAGATAGAAACTGTTTTCTTCACTCAGGCTGATCGCTTCTATGGCTTTCAGATAACTCCCGTTTGCCAGGTGAGCCACATGTTTTGCATCGTCCGGCGCCAGTCCGAATCGTGTTATCATAGCAGCTGTTATAGCCTCCGGGTGGATGGAACGGACATTGATTCGCTGTGCACGTGACAGGATCGTTCCTAAGATCTGGTCCGGTATTTCCGATACCATCAGGATGACGGTATTCAAAGGAGGTTCTTCTATCACTTTCAGAAGTTTATTCGCACAGGTCGGATGGAGCTTTTCGGGCAGCCAGACCAACAGGATACGATAAGACGCCTCGTATATTTTCAGATTCAATTTACGGATGATTTCGTCACTTTCCTTCGAATAGATGATGGCCTGCGAATTGCCGGCATCAATGTAATCCAGCCATCCATCGATATTGAAATAAGGACGTTCTTTCAGGAAACCGCGCCATTCGGTCAAATAATCGTCGCATACTTCTTTTTTCTTTTCCTTTTTGGCAACGATAGGGAATACAAAATGCAGGTCTGGGTGCGCCAGTTCGTTAAACTTCAGGCAGGACGGACATCTCCCGCAGGCATCAGTCTCGGTCCGGTGCGTACAGTTCAGATAACGGCCATAAGCCAGTGCCAGAGGAAATGCTCCCGCACCTCCCTGTTCCGTGAATAGCTGGGCATGAGGCACAACACCTGTTTGTGCTGAATGGATAAGCTGTTTTTTTATTTCTTCCTGACCGATTATATCTTTGAAGTACATGAATGTTCCTTTTGTATTATCAGAACAAAGGTACAAATAATCGGAAGAAATAAGAAATACTGGCTTCCGTATATATCCGGAGATGGCTTTTATTTGTCTTCTTTCTTTGGAATATATCTCCCAGATTGATCTTTATGTTAGTACGCTGGCAGGCTCCTAAGATGCCGGTGCCGTTATTTACATTGGTATAAACACGAAGCGGTTCGGCCAATCCTATGTTAGACAGGCTGCCGGATAAAGTGCTGGCACTGATTTTTTCCAATGATAACAAATATTGATAATAAGATTCGGAGAGAGCATACAAGTTAATGCTTCTTTCTTTCAAATCCTGAACACTATAATGTGCCTGTATCAGTTCTTTTACCTGGATGGTATATTCTTTTCCATCAATAAGTTCGTCGGTAAATACACGACCGCCCCGTCCGTCTACGCCGTCATAGCCTAACGTCCCGTCGATAGTGGAATTTACACTGTTGAATATGGGGTCGATATATTGAATGTCTCCTTCCACCCATAACTGGTAGTAATTCGCTTTACCCGGTGTGTCCCTGAAGGTTATGTAATACTGAAAGGCATAATATTCATTATTATAAGTTATATTGCCAGGGGTATTATTTTGTATGCTGTAAGGATCTCCGGTTTCTTTCCGGCAACTGACCTCTATCTTTTCGATCGGAACCCGTTGAGGAACGACGTCTTCTGCCCATGCAGATCCGTACTCGGGTGTGGTAGCCACTAGTTTGACTTTATCACCGGCCTGCGGAATGACCGTCGATATGAAAAAGGTATCCGGTGCTTGATGCTCTTCGACACTATCCAAAGCCTGCCATTTCATATCTTCTTTGTAAGTTCCGTTTATGTAAAGTTCAACCTTTGCATTTCTTAATTTTATACTTGAAATTTCTGTTTGCCCGTTCCAGCCATTGTATTCAGGTTCGAGATTGTCCAGATCTGAGAAAAAATAGGTGCGGGTAATGCTCGCCCGGATAACGGTATCGGGGGATATAGGGCAGTTAATGACGATTTTAGGGGTAGTACGATATTTCTCCACGTCAATTTCGCGGTAACAGGAAGTCAGGATAGATATGAAGCCTGACAGGACAGATAACAGAAGTATTTTTGTTTTCATCTTGTTCAGAATTTATAGGTGTATGAAACCGATGGTATGATAGGCAGAATACTCATCGTTTCGAAATAACAATAATAATTATACCAGAAACGCTTTTTTAAGGTAATCGCATTCATATGGCAATATACATTATATATACTGATATTCCAGATACCCATGCATCCGTTCTTTTTAGGACGATAAATATTGATACCCAGATCAAGCCGGTGATAAGCCGGCAGGCGGAAATTATTGCGTTCGGTGAAATATTCAAGTCCTCCCGGTGTATTCATAAACGGAGGAATAGGAGCTACGTCGGATGGAAAATGTGCCTGTCCGAGGTCTTCGTAATTTTCGAAAGAAGCGGTAAGGCGGTTTCCCGTCATAAATGTCCAGCTGCCGGTTAATTCTACTTTGTCGCTTAGTTTCCAGTTGGCCACAACATTCAGTTTGTGACGGTTGTCAAATTTGGCAGGGTAACGTTTACCGTCATTTATTTCAGCAAACTGGCGGTCTGCCCACATCAGTCCGTATCCTAACCATCCTGTGACACGTCCGGTTTCTTTCCGGGCAATCAGCTCTACCCCGTACGACCATCCTTTGCCCTGGGCCAGTTTATCTTCCCAACCGATGAATGACGGGAGGAAATTATATCCGTCTTTATAGTCGAGAATATGATTCATCCATTTATAATAACCTTCTACTGAGAAAGAATAGTCGTTGTGCAGATTGTAATAGGCGCCGGCCGATACTTGGTCGCTGACCAACGGGCGGAGTTTCTTACTAACCGGCATCCAGGTATCTGTCGGCAGACTCATATAACTTTCGTTTATCTGGTGAATGTACTGGCTCATCCGGGCATAGGATGCTTTCAGGCTTAGATGGGGATTGATCAGGAAGCGGGAAGATATGCGGGGTTCCAGCGAAGTATACGTTTTTTGACGGACATTGTAAAGACTGAAACGTATCCCGGCATTCAGGCGGATAAAATGATTGACTGTCCAGTCATCTTCTGCATAAACAGCCAGTTCATTAGCTGATAAAGTCTCTTTCACATCTTTGACTTCCAGTTTTTCATAATCGCCGGTCACTTCATTTTGGGTATATTCCGGGCGGAAATGATGATAGATGTAATTGCTACCGAAACGGACATGATGGGCGGGAGTGGGCAAATAGTCGAAATTCATTCGGAAACCCAGGTCGTTGATACCATTTTCAGTCGATGTATTTCTTTTACTTTTTTTATACTCCTCATCGTCTTTTTTACCTGTCTGGTTTTCCTCTATTCTTCTTATGGAGGAATTATAACGTGTGTAATAAGCCGAAATATTACTGAACATTTTATGATTCATCACATAAGACCATCCGGCGGAGGCAACGGTATTTCCCCAGCGTAATTTCCCGATATCTTTCGATTCGTAGTAGAGATTATCATCACTCGTTTTATAATCGGTACTTCCTCCTTTTAGAAAATCTTGTCCGAAATAAAGGTTGACATATCCTTGGCTGCGGTCATTGAAGTGATGGTTTACCTTCATGTTGATGTCGGTGAACGCATATCTGCCCGTTCGTTTTTTTCCATCCTTTTTCTCTATCCTGTTCCAGATGGCAAGTGCCGGAGCTGTCAGCACATCGAACCAGGAGCGGCGCAGGGATGCATTGAATGATGTTTTATCTTTGATGAGCGGACCTTCAAAATTAATGTTTCCGGAAGTGAGGCCCAGCATGGCGCTGCCATGATATTCTTTCATATTTCCATCTTTGGTATGTACGTCGACTACGCTTGAAAGTCTTCCTCCGTAACGGGCGGGAAAAGCCGATTTGTAAAAATCGACATCTTTCAGAGCCTCGGCATTAAAAGCGGAAAAGAGTCCTCCCAGGTGGTTTACCTGGTAAAGGGGAATGCCGTCTATCATATAGAGGTTCTCATCGCCATTGCCACCCCGGACGTACATACCAGCCAAACCTTCCGTTCCTGCCGAAACACCCGGCTGTGTCTGCAAAGTCTTGATCACATCCGATTCTCCGAGAAGGGTTGGGATTGATTTTACTGTTTTCTGTGAAATCTTCAATGTCCCCATTTGGGGAGTGTATACCGGATTTTGTGAAGCATTTGTTCCGGTAACGACTATTTCCTGAAGTTCTTTACCGCTTTTGAGCAGTATTTCCATGACCGTATCTTTTTTCAGATCATTCAAATGATATGCGAAGCGCTGGTAACCAATATAAGATGTTTCCAGCTGGATATCACCTTGTTGTACGGTCAGACTGAAAAAACCATGGTTATTGGTTGCTGTCCCTTCCTGGGTTTTGGGATTGTAGACGGAAGCACCGATAAGGTATTCGGTTGTATATTGATCGCGGATAAAGCCGCTGATCGTAACGAGATTGCTTTTTCTTCGTAAGATAATAAATTTTCCTTTTATAGTATAGGTGACGGAGAGATCCCTGAAAAGCATATCAAGACAGGTACGCAACGGAACTTGATTTACCTGCAATGTTACTTTCGGAATATCTTTGATAACCGAAGATTCGTAAGAAAAGGACATCTCCGATTGCTTTTCGATTATCACAAGAACATCAGGTAGAGGGAGATTGCTGATATTCAATGTGATAGTAGGTGCTTTATCGGCTTCGGTAGCATTTGCCGGATACAGTATACCGAGTGACAACAGCAAGATAAACAATTGGATAAATAATTTCATTCTATTTCATCATAAATGATTAATGTGTCAAGATAAAGAATAATATATATTTTTTCTGTTAAACCAGATGAATAAAATACAGGAGGGGCAGATAATCTTTTAATTCTTTGCGTAAAATCTTTAAAGCCTGCTGTATCCGATAATCTATGGTTTTGCTCGAGACTCCTGCCTGTTCAGCTATATCCTTGTAACTCATGTGCTGGAACCTGTGCATGACAAATGCCTGGCGGTAGCTGTCCGGCAATTTATTTATAGCTTTTTTGAGCAATTCCCTTAGTTCTGTAATCTGGTAATAATCGGTATCCTGTAACATTTCCTGCATCTGCTCGAAGAAGACGGTGTCGGCTTTACTTTTTGCTTGTAGACTGGCTATTTTGTTAATTGCTCTATTATATATTATTTTAAACAGATATTGGCTGAGTGATTTTTCGATAACCAGCTCTTTGCGGGATTCCCATAACCAGAACAGAACATCCTGGACAATCTCCTCAGAATCTTCTAATGAAATAAACTTGTGGCAATATGCGCACAACATCGGATAATATTTCCGAAACAAGAAGGTATATGCTTCTCTGTCTGACTGACGTAATGCTGACAAAAGAAAATTCTCATTCTGGTATTGTTCGTTATGTATACTCCCTTTCATATGTTTTTCTTATCTAAGAGCAAATATCATAATTTTTTTTGAAAAAAGTCGATTTCTGTTTAGGAACTCATCCGATCCCACCTGTCATAATAATAAAAGGTGATTTTAATGAGCGAAAAGAATATAGATATTGTAGAGGAACTTCTTCCCCGTTATTGTGAAGGCAATGTGTCTGCGGAGGAAAGGGAGAAAGTTGAAAAATGGATCCGTCAATCTGAAGAGCATTATAAAATAGCCCGGCAGATACAACTGATCTATTTGGCATCGGATACTATCTCTGTCATGGATCGGGTAAATACGGACAATGCTTTATCCAAAGTAGACAACCGTATTTTCAGAAGCCAACTAAAGGCGTTGTTTATATGGGGGCAGCGGGTGGCTGCCATATTATTCATCCCGTTGCTGGTTGCTTATCTGTTGCAAGTACTTATTCCTGAAAAACAGGATATCCGTATGTTGGAAGTCCGGACAAATCCGGGTATGACGACCAGCCTGACATTACCGGATGGTACAAAGGTTAATTTGAATTCCGAGTCTTCACTGGTATATCCGGAGAGTTTCGAAGGGGAATTCCGTTCGGTCCGCTTGGAAGGTGAAGCTTTCTTTGAGGTCGTAAAGAATCCGGAAAAGCGGTTTGTTGTAACCACTCCTCACAATGCCAGCGTGGAAGTGTGGGGAACTTCTTTTAATATGGAAGCTTTTAGATGGGATTCTATTGTCTCGACTACATTGATAAGCGGGAAAGTCGCATTCATTTCCAAGTCCGGACAGGTGGATATAAAGCCGGGTGAAAAATTGGTTTATAATATCCAGACGAATCGGTCGGATATATATCAGACAAGCGGGGAAGCTGAGATATCCTGGAAGGATGGAATGATTATTTTCAAGAAGACTCCTTTTGAAGAAGCATTGCGTATGTTGACAAAGAGGTTTAATGTGGATTTTGTAGTGTCAAATAATAAATATGTAAAAGATTTTTTTACCGGATCATTTACCAATCATCGATTGGAACAGATATTAGACATATTCAATGCTTCTTCCGGAATTAAGTGGCGTTATATTCCGTCGGAAAACAAATTGGATAGAAAAAGTAAAGTAGAAATCTATTAAAAATGAAAGCGTATGGCAAACGGACCTCCTGAAACAAAAACATTCGGATAAATATTGGCGTATTTATCCGAATGAAATGAGTTAACTGAAAGAAACCTGTTTGGCGACAGGTTCGTATCAAATCATTTTTTCCTTAAAAAAGTACACAAAGTTATGCAAAAATTATCTATTACCCAATTTCGGTGGGTGACAATGTCACTTGGGTTAACCTTAAAAAAGATTCCATTGGTTATGAAACTGTTTTTTGTCTTTATGCTAAGTTCAATTAGCTTATTACATGCCTCTGGTAGCTATGCACAAACTGCCCGGATAAGTTTGGAAACGAAAAATCAAACAGTGCAGGAAGTGTTGGAACAGATAGAAGCGAAAAGTAATTTTTCTTTTTTTTATAACAATCGTCATGTCGATTTGAATCGTAAAGTATCGGTATCTGTCGACGATGCTGATATATTTAAAATACTGGATGCCGTTTTTTCCGGGACCAATGTCGGTTATTCAGTAGTAGAGAACCGTATTGTATTATCTGTAAAATCATCAAATCCTGTTATTTCCCAAAAAGGGAATAAAATTACAGGGACAGTTGTCGATGCAGCCGGTATACCTATTATTGGAGCCAATGTAATGGTAAAAGGAACGACAAATGGAGCTGTTACAGATATAAACGGAAAATTTTCATTGAATGTAGAAAAAGGCGATCTGTTGGAAGTGTCTTATATCGGTTATCTTTCTTATGAACAGAAAATCGGTAATGAACAGGCATTGGCTATCACGTTAAAAGAAGATACCAAAACATTGGATGAAGTAGTCGTTGTCGGATATGGTACACAGAAAAAAGGAAACTTGACAGGTTCTATTGCTACGGTTAAAAGTGAAGAAATGACAGTGGCTCCGGTTTCCAGTACTATAAATAGTTTAGGTGGTAGATTGCCAGGGTTGGTGTCTCAGCAGACAAGCGGACAACCAGGGGCGGACCAGGCCACTATAAAGGTGCGTGGATTTGCGGATAATGCTATTTGGATTGTAGATGGAATAGAAACTGATTTTAACCGGGTTGACCCGAACCAGATTGAGTCTATCAGTATACTGAAAGATGGTTCCGCCTCAATTTATGGAGCTCGTGCCGGTAATGGCGTTGTTTTGGTAACAACAAAGAGAGGAGTTGTCCAAAAACCGACTATTGCTATTAATTCATCCATTACTTTTCAAGGTATTACTACTATGCCTAAACCTGTTTCTTCGGGAGATTATGCGACTTTGAAACGGGAAGAATGGCTTCAGTCCGGTAAACCGGAGTCGACCGCTCCCTATACGGAAGAACAAATACAGAAGTTTTATGACGGAACAGATCCGCAGTATGTAAATACCGATTGGTATAGCGAATTGATCAGAAACTGGTCTCCATTGAACCAGCATAATATATCGGTACGCGGAGGTAGTGAGAAGATTAAGTATTACGGCTTTTTGGGGTATTTAGATCAGGAATCTATCTGGAAAAATAATGGAGGGGATTATAAGCGTTATAATTTACAATCGAATATCGATGCCAATATCACGGATCAGTTATCATTGCAGTTGGACTTGTCTTTCATAAAGTCTGATAATATGACAACAGTCCGTGGACAGTCTGCAGGGGAAAATACAGTTTGGCAGGACTTTTGGAATACGTTGCCTATTTATCCGGCTCATTTGCCTGATCCGACGAGAATCTCTTATGCCGATGGAAAGGGAACAGGGGGGGCACATGTTACGTCTAATACCGATTTATCCGGATATACAAAAGATGAAAAGCTAACTTTAACCGGTACAATCGCTTTAAAATATAGTATAAAATGGGTAAAAGGACTTTCTGCTAAATTTTTTGTTAATTATTATGATGATATTAAATTCCAAAAGAGATTTAACAGACCATCTTCCTTTTATAGATATGATGTGGCGAGTGACACATATATCAGTGCAGGTGGATTGGGAAATTCGGCTCAATTATCGCAACGGGATGATCGAAGTAAAATGCTGACCAGACAATTTTCTGTTAATTATGATAATACGTTGGCAGAAGATCATACCCTGTCTGTTTTGGCTCTGTATGAGGCGATTGATTACTCCGGCAACTGGATGTCTGCCAGCAGGGAAGATTTGCTGACTCCTTCTATAGAGGAATTATTTGTCGGTAATACAGAAACAATGAAAAATGACGGAGCTTCATCGGAGATGGGACGTAAGAGTTTTGTCGGAAGATTCAATTATTCCTATAAGAATAAATATTTGTTGGAAACAACATTAAGAGCGGATGCCTCGGCTAAATTTGCTCCCGGACACAGATGGGGCTTTTTTCCGAGTGCTTCATTAGGATGGAGAATCACAGAGGAATCTTTTATGGAAAATACCAAATCTGTATTGGATGATTTGAAGGTTAGAGCAAGTTACGGACGTTCAGGTAATGATGCTGTGGGTAACTTCCAATATTTATCCGGTTATAAATTAAATGGGTATTATCTGTTGGGAGATAAAAGTATGTCCGGTATTGTGACGACAGGATTAGCTAATCCTATTTTGTCCTGGGAGAAATTTGAAATATGGAATGTCGGTTTGAATTATTCATTCCTGAATCAATTAATTTATGGGGAAGGTGATGTCTTCTACCGGAAGAGATCGGGTATCCCGGCTAAACGTTCTATGAGTTTATCTCCTACATTTGGTGCAAGTTTTCCGGATGAGAATATTAATAGTATGACAGACAGAGGGTTTGAACTTATTGTCGGTAGTTCAAAAAACTTTAAAAATTTCAGTTATAATATTAGTGGTAATATTTCGTGGTCCAGAGCAAAATGGGATCATTATGAAGAACAGATGTATACAGATCCTGACCAGAAAAGGATAAATCAGAAGTCCGGACAATGGATAGATAGACAATTCGGATATGTATCAGACGGATTGTTCACTTCTCAGGAAGAAATTGATAATTTGGGTTTTGATCAGGATAATAAGCAAAATACATCTTTGCGACCAGGCGATATTCGGTATGTGGATGTAAATGGAGATAAAGTGTTGGATTGGAAAGACCAGGTTGAGATAGGTAAAGGAACTATGCCTCACTGGATGTACGGACTGAATGTCGATCTGAAATATAAAGATTTTGATTTTGCTGCTCTTTTCCAGGGGGCTTTCGGATATAACAGCAATATTACATTGTGGCATAATACATTGACCTTCCCACAGGAGCTGTATGATCTTCGTTGGTGTGAGCAAAATAATGTATCGGATGCTCTTTATCCCCGTTTGGGAGGTGCTGCTACCAATGGGTATACGTCTGATTATTTTTATAAAAAAGCGGGTTATTTGCGTCTGAAATCGTTGGCTATCGGATATAATTTGCCAAAAGAGCTTTGTACAAAATTATTTATTAAGCAATGCAGAGTGTATTTCGCAGGTACCAATTTGCTGACATTCGATAAGTTAGGAAAATATCATATTGACCCGGAGGCTCCTTCCGGACAAGGCGGATACTACTATCCTCAACAAAAAACTCTTTCTGTAGGTCTTAATTTGTCATTCTAATAAAAAGTCTAATCGTATGAAAAAAATATTTTTGTCATTAATGATAATTGCTTCATCTCTTGTTTCCTGTTCAGACGTTCTGGACAAAACCCCGTTAGATATCATCTCTGATGAAGCTGTATGGAATGATGAAGCTTTGATTGAAGCTTATTTGGTTCAATGTTATTTTCATATGTCTTATTTTGGCAATGAAAGTGGCGGTAATGGTTGGCAAGGTGATGGTTATTTTCCTGCATTTGTTGTGAATCATGTGTCTGATGAATGCTTGTCTCAATGGAGAGATTGGGGAGAAGCTATGACCGGATATAATTATAAGTTTGGCGGACTAAAAATAGATGGTGGTTTGTTGGACTGGTGGGGATATGATCCTATCCGTAAGATCAATGAATTTATAGAAAAAGTCCCTGAATCTCCGTTAAATCAGGAACTTAAAGGTACTCGAGTGGCAGAGGCTCGTTTTTTGAGAGCTTTTTCTTATTTTGCCATGGTAAAGCGTTATGGCGGTATTCCTTTGATCCTGAAAGCACAACAGTTGACTGATCCTGAGGAAGAATTATATCCTAAACGGGATACGGAAGAAGCTGTCTATAATTTTATTATATCTGAAACAAGTGAAATCGCTAATGAGTTGTCGGAAGAAGCCGGAAGCGGAAACCTGGGACGTGCAACGAAATATGCTGCTTTGGCTTTGAAGTCGCGGGCTGCTTTATACGCTGCAAGTATTGCACAGTTCGGTAAGGTGCAATTGGATGGAGTTGTGGGAATCCCAGCAGAAAAAGCTAAGGATTTTTATCAGATATCTTATGAGGCTTCCAAGGAGATCATAAATAGCGGGAAGTTTGCTTTATATAATCAGGATGCGGATAAAGTAACAAATTTTAAAAATATATTTTTAGTTAAAAATAATAGTGAGGTTATCTTTGCTAAAAGACATGATAGTTCCAATGGCTTGATCACCGGAGGAAATGGATGGGCAGTCGATTTCTTTCAGTGCCCTCGCCCCCAGGGTTGGAACAGGGGTAACTTGGACGGCCCTTATCTGGAGTTGGTAGAAGAGTTTGAACATATAGATGGAACTTCCGGAAAACTGAACCGTTCAGAAGTAGAGAATGGCCTGTGGACTATGGATAAGTTGTGGGGGAAAAAGGATCCTCGTTTCTTCGCAACGATATATACACAGGAAACTCCATGGAAAGGTAGCTATGTGGATTATCACAATGGATTACTTTTACCTGATGGAACAATTATGACGAAAGATTCTTACGATGGAGTGTTATGTACTGGTGATCAGGATCTGGAAGGAACTTGTTTCGGGGTAATGAAATATTTGGATGAATCTCATGATAATATGGCAGGAACTGAGTCTGCATGGGCTACTTCTTCTCAGGATTTCTTATTGTTCCGGTATGCGGAAACCTTACTGAATTTAGCAGAGGCCGCTTATGAATTAGGTAAGAAAGGCGAAG
This sequence comes from Parabacteroides sp. AM58-2XD, assembly GCF_003463685.1. Classification (NCBI taxonomy): domain Bacteria; kingdom Pseudomonadati; phylum Bacteroidota; class Bacteroidia; order Bacteroidales; family Tannerellaceae; genus Parabacteroides; species Parabacteroides sp. AM58-2XD. The sequence goes on along the minus strand of NZ_QSDP01000059.1, from coordinate 19,531 downwards.
CATTGGATGCAATCAATCAAATACGGGAACGCGCCGGTATTGCCCCGCTAAAAGAAATCAGCCAGGATAAGATACGTCATGAAAGAAAAGTGGAACTGGCATTTGAAGGACATCGGTATTGGGATGTCAGACGTTGGAGAACAGCAACAACAGAATTATCAAGAAGTTTTTCAGGTCTTCGATATATTTTGGACTATTCCAGCTACACGGATGATGAGAAAAAATATAAGTTGGAAATTCTGGACAATATTGACGGAAGTGTTTCTGCGCCATTGTTTAAAGAGGAAAATTATTATTTGCCTATAACTTTGAGCAGGACATCCAGTAATCCTAATATGGTAGAAAATCCGGGATATAAATAGAGTAAGAGAAGAGAATAGCCGATTTTCTTTAAATTTGGCTATTCTCATGAAAAATATGTGTTTTTATAAAATGTAGAAAATATGAAAAATCGATTGTGTTTATTATTTGTGTTTTTATGTTGCTCGATCCTTTTGTTTGGACAAGGAAAGAAGCAGAAGTATGATATAGCTGCATTCCTTTATCCGGCGTATGCTTCTGACGATCCGCGTTTACGTCCGTTTTGGCCGATAGGGATAGGTGAGTGGGAAACTGTTATGACGATGCAAAAGAGAAATCCCGGACATTATTGGGACCGCAAACCTCTGTGGGGGTATATTAATGAAGCAGATCCTTCGGTTATGTCGATGGAAATAGAACAGGCAACAAAGCATGGTGTAAATGTTTTTATTTTTGACTGGTATTGGTTTGATGGCCGTCCGTTTATGGAGACAACGTTGGATAATGGTTTCCTGAAAGCTGATAATGTGGATAAAATGCAGTTCTATCTGATGTGGGCAAACCATGATGTGGTGAATGTCTGGGATACCCGTTTGGCTAGAGTCAAAGAAGATAATGTGATCTGGACCGGCAAGGTGGATCGCCAGGAGTTTGAAAAGATTTGCAAACGTAATATCGAGAAATATTTCAAACATCCTCAATATTATAAGATAGACGGAAAACCTGTTTTTATGATTTACGATATACCACAGTTGATAGCAGGTTTGGGGGGAATCGAAGAAACAGCTGATGCTTTGGAATGGTTCAAGAAGGAAACGAAGAAGGCAGGGTTCCCAGGGCTTGAGTTGCAGATAACTATGTGGTCCATAAATATGAATTATAGTGGGTTCGATGCCGGGAAAACAACGAATCCGGAAAATTCATTTGTAAAGAAATTAGGATTCACCAGCGGAACTCATTATCAGTTTGCTCATTTTACAAATGTAAATGAAGATTATAATGTCATTATGGATGCTGTTGAAAAAGAATGGGAACGCATTGATTCTTCATATGATTTCACTTACTATCCTCATATAAGTGTGGGATGGGATAATAGTCCCCGTACAGGTGTTAGTGCAGTAGTGAAGAATAATACACCTGAGAACTTTGAAAAAGCGCTTCGCAAAGCAAAATCTTTTGTTGATCGGCATCCGAAGCAGAAACCGCTGATAACAATAAATAGTTGGAATGAATGGACGGAGACCAGTTATCTGATGCCTTGTAATGTATTTGGATATGGTTACTTGGAGGCTGTTAAACATGTATTTGTGGATGAAAAATAAAATGATCATTTTCAATTAAGATAAAATATATGAGATATTATTATATACTGAGTGTGTTGCTTTTGTTGAGTTCTTATGTGTTTTCCCAGCAGAATGAGTCAAAGTATGATGTTGCAGCTTATATTTGGCCGGCTTATCAGGACGATCCTCGTTTTAAGGAGATGAATGTTTTTCCTGATGGAAAGGGAGAATGGGAAGCGATCTATAAAGCTAAACCTAAATTTGAGGGACATCGACAACCCAGGGTTCCTTTGTGGGGATATTTGGATGAGGCTGATCCGAAGGTTCAGGAGAAAGTAATCGATACGGCTCTGGAATATGGTGTTAATACATTTATCTTTGATTGGTATTGGTATGATGATAAACCTTTTTTGGAGAGAACGTTGAACGATGGTTTTCTGAAAGCCCGGAATAATGAAAAAATGAATTTTTATTTAATGTGGGCTAATCATACGCATACCACTTATTTAGATCCCAAAGAACCGGATAAAAGTAAGGTGTTCTGGAAAGGAGAGGTGGATTTTGATATTTTTGATCGTTTTACCGATCATGTTATCAAAGACTATTTCATGAAGCCTAATTATTACAGAATAGATGGAAAACCTGTTTTTGCTATTTATGAACTAGGAACATTCATCAATGGTTTGGGAGGAATGGAAGAGGCTAAAAAGGCATTGGACCATTTTAGGGTAAAATGTGTAAAGGCGGGTTTAAAAGGAGTACATCTGCAAGCCATTTTGTGGGGGGCTCTTCCTTCAACGCTGTCTGCAGTTCCGGGTGATAAATCGGAAACACAGGATAATACAGTCAAATATTTAGGATTTAATAGTTTGACTAATTATCAATGGTGTCATTTTGTTCCGGCTAATCAGGATTATGCTTCGTGGGGAGAAAAAGCTGTTTCCAAATATAAAGAATTCAGTGAAAGTTTCTCTATCCCTTATTTTCCGCATGTTTCTATCGATTGGGACAATAATCCTCGTTTTCCGGGTGATCCTCAGCCTGCTGTATCAAATGTTACACCTCAAAAATTTGAGAAATTCCTGTATAAAGCAAAAGAGTTTATAGATAAACATCCGGATCAGACTCCTTTAGTAACGATTAATGCCTGGAACGAATGGGGAGAAGGTAGTTATCTGGAACCGGATACAGAATTTAAATATGGATTTCTGGAAGCAGTTAAAAAGGTTTTTAAATAAGACTTCCCGATCCTAATCATATAATTCAGCTCAAAAGGATATTGAAATGTCCCTTTGGGCTGATTTTTGTTTGTATTGAAAATCAGTGAACTGGTTGTATCTTATCAAAGATGCATTTTACTATATAAATTAGTAGCAGAAAAGGATATACTGCCAGATCCATAGTAATGAATAGTATGTATTTCATTTCTTTTTTCTTTTAAATTCCACCTGTAAGACTGAAATATTTCAAAAACCCCTATCAGCCTGACAGATTTTTTGTATTTGTATGAAAAGAAGATGAGCAAAGGCATTAAAAAGATGCATCTGGGTTTGAAATTGGTGTAATTTAACAAATAAGCTTTTGAGTGAACTAGAATTTTGTCTGGAAACTTGATGTGATTTATGTTTAATATGATAATTATAAGAAGGAGGAGAAGCATCAGTCTGACAATTTGATAAAAGATTTGTCATGTTATATGTGTAGAAATAATTAATTTTGTAATTATTTTGAAATATTGGTTCGGAAATAAATACCTACATTTGTTTCTTATAATAATCTAATTTAATTATGACTCAGCTATCAGATATAAAAATATGGGATTCCTGTCTGAATGGAGACCGGAAGGCTTTTGCTGAGTTGTACAGGCGATACTATCCTCTATTATATAACTATGGATGTAAATTTTGTGCAAATAAAGAACTTGTAAAAGACTGTATCCAGAACTTTTTTGCCAAGTTAATACAGAATTATCATAAATTATCTGCCACCCAATCTGTTAAAGGCTACCTGCTTCTGGCTTTTCGCAACAGACTTTATGATGACCTGAAATATGAAAATTCCCGTTCAGATATGTTTCTTCCTTGCATAGATGATCTTTTATCTTTCGATAAGAGCCTGATTCCTTATCCTCCGGAAGATGAGTCGTCTGATGACTTTATAATTATGCGGTTAGCTTTTCTTGAACTTTCACCACGGCAGCAGGAAATTCTTTACCTTTATTATATGTTAGGTGCCAGTCATTCGGACATTGCTGATATTCTGAATATAAACTACCAGTCGAGTAAGAATTTGCTTTGCCGCTCTTTGTTAAAACTGAAAGAGTTGTTTTTCATTAAACTGAAAGATTATAAGGGTCAGGCAGACTGTAAAGAAGAGGAACTGGATGTTTTTTCTCATCTGGCTGAAAATTTCAAATGGTTTCATGTCGAACTAGCCAAGTAAACTTCCCTGAAAAACTTTTTTTCGCAAAAGTGATAATTTCTTATTTTCGTTGAGTACGATCTCTCTATCCTATCGTTTTAATAGTGTAAATACAATAGAAACGTGTATAGGAAAGATAACATATCAAATAATTATTTTTTCAGAAAGGCCAGACGGTCGGTCGGCCTGATGAAGAAAATAGAGCAGGTCAGCCGGAAAGAAATAGATGACTCGTGGAATGCTGTAGAACAAATACTACAGGCGTCAGAACAGGAGAAAATAAAGAAAACGAGATACCGTCTTGTGTGGACTTCTGTGGCCGCTATGCTGGTTTTAGGAGCTGCCGTTTTCTCTACATTATATCTTATACCTTCCGAATCTTCTCTGGTTGCTGCATTACATGAAAGTAGCATGCTGGCAGACAGTACGACGGAAATATCTTTGATTACTTCCAGTAATCATTTGAAGTTGGAGGATGAGTCTGTTCTTAACTATGATTCGAATGGGAAAGTTTCTATTAATAAACAACAAGTTCAGTCTGTGAGGAATGTCGATGCCGCTAAAAATGAAAAAGAACTGAACCATATCATTGTTCCCAAAGGAAGACGTATGAACATTACTTTTGAAGACGGAACCAAGATATATGTGAATGCAGGCAGCCATGTCATATACCCCGCCGTATTCGATAAGAAAAAGAGGGAGATAGCAGTGGAAGGTGAGGTTTATCTTGATGTGGCACGCGACCCAAAACGTCCTTTTATTGTGAAAACAGGAAAATTCGATGTTAAAGTATTGGGAACCGTATTCAATGTTACGGCATACAAAGAAGATAAATCGGCATCGGTGGTATTGGTGAAGGGATGTGTTGAAGTGGAGACAAACACTAAAGAAAAGGTTATGATGTCACCAGATCAGCGGGTCAGTATTACAGATGGAAAAACATCGACAGAAAAAGTTAATGTTTTTAAATATATATGTTGGAAAGATAACTTGATGTACTTGAAGAATGACCGTACGGGAGATGTTTTAAATCGTGTCGCACGATATTATGGAGTAAATATCAGATATGACGAACAGGTTGCGGATATTCCTATTTCCGGTAAGCTTGATTTGCGGGGGGATATAAATTCTGTACTTGATGTTATTGAAGAATCGGTTTCTGTGAAATTTGTTTGTGACAGTTCGGGTGGTTTCCATTTATCATTGAAATGACAAATAAAATTATTAATTAAATAAGACAGCCTATGGGTATATCGAATTGAAAAACAAAAAAGATCGGATAATATTAGCCGTATTACCCGATCTGGAAAATTCTCTAAAATTAAAACTCACTTAAAGAATTAATAAACAAAGGTATGAAAAAAATGAAGACGATTGGTCTGAAAATGACTAATTATTTTAAATGTTTTTGTTTATCAGCATGTTTTATTTCTATTTCTGTTAACCATTTATCAGCTTTACCTATCTCTGCCCAGCATGAGAAGTTGAGCATCAACATGCAGGATAAAACGTTGGAAGATGTATTTACATTTATTGAAAATCACAGTGATTATGTATTTATCTATCATGCTTCCAAAATCGATTTAAGTCATAAAGTGAATGTGAATATCAAAGATCAGCCGATTAAAGATATTCTGAAAGACGTATTTAGAGGTACGGGACTCACTTATGTTGTAAAAGGGCGGCAGATAGTTGTCAAGAAGGAGGATGCACCGCAAACTCCAGGTGTTAAAAGTGTCGCAGTCCTCCAGCAGCAAAAAGGAATTACTGTTTCCGGGAATATAAAGGACGATACCGGTTTCCCTCTGATTGGAGTAAATGTAGTAATTAAAGGATCTAATCAGGGAGTCATTACGGATGTCGACGGAAACTTTTCCATGGAAGATGTTCCTTCTTCTGCCATATTGAGATTTTCATATATAGGCTACCAGCCGATAGAGATGAAAGCGCAGGAATCGATCATGCTGGTGATGCATGAAGACAACGAAAAACTGGAGGAGGTGGTTGTAGTAGGTTATGGTACACAGAAAAAAGTGAACCTGACCGGCGCTATTGAAGTGGTGGATGGAGATCGATTGAAAAACCGTCCGTCAACGAATGTGTCACAAGTGATGCAGGGTACGGTTTCCGGTGTGAATTTCTCTTATGGGAATTCGGGTTCAGAACCGGGGGCAAAATTGAATTTGCAGATTCGTGGTCAGGGAGAACCTTATGTGCTTATCGACGGGACGGTGGGGGATCTGAATATGATCGATCCCAATGATATCGAAAATATATCTGTATTGAAAGATGCTGCGGCTTCTGCCATCTATGGGGCCCGGGCTCCTTATGGTGTAGTTATTATAACGACGAAATCAGGAAAGCGTGAAGAGAAAATACAGGTTGATTTCTCAGCGAATGTTGCCTTTACAAAGCCGATCCGTAAACCGCGGATGGTCGATTCCTATACTTTCGTACGGGCAATGAATGAGTTTCATGATAATCAGGGAGAATCCCGGTTGTTTGCCGAAGAAACGATAGACCGTATTATAGCTTACATTAATAATCCGTCACTACCGGAAACTGTTCCTGACGCAACAAACTCTAATCAATGGGCTACTTATTTGTTGGCAAATGGCAATAATGACTGGATTGATGTGCATTTCGGTTCCGGTGTCCGTAATCAGGAGAATGTGTCGATTAAAGGAGGTGGTAAAGATCTGGCTTTCTACCTTTCTGCCGGGCATGCTTATGAAAAAGGTATTCTTAATTTCGGAAAAGATACATATCGGCGGATTAACTTCAATGCGAAACTGGATTTGAGTTTAACCAAATGGTGGAAATTATCATCCAATACACGCGTGGTCCAGTCTACACGGGAGAATCCGAACTATGATGACGAAGGCGATTATGACATGATGATCCACCAGATATTCCGTACGCAGCCTAACCAGTTCTTGAAATCACCGAACGGTTATTATTCCCGTTTGTCAAGAATACCGATGATCGAAGCCGGATCGGATAAGACAATAACAAGAGGTATACTGCAACGTTTTGCTACGGATATTACCCCTTTGAAGAATTGGACGATCAGCGCGGACTATTCAATAGATTTTCCTTATACCAGCTTCACTTCCAATAATCTTACCGCTTATGAAGATCTGGTGGATGGTTCTTTGTCGGCTATTCCGACAACAGTTCCTTCGTATGTGAATAAGTATAAGTCCCATACGATGTATAATTCATTGAATGTCTATACTTCTTATAAATTTGACTTGAAGGATAAACATCACTTCACGGCAATGTTGGGATTTCAGCAAGAGTCGAACTCTTATGATTATCTGAGCGGATTGAAAAAAGAACTTATAACGCCGGAGGTTCCGTCTATTTCTACCGCTACGGGTGAAATGCAGACAACTGATGATCTGACGCACTGGTCTACTCAGGGTTATTTTGCCCGTCTGAATTATGATTATATGGGGAAATATCTGTTGGAAGTGAATGCCCGTTATGATGGAACTTCCAAATTCACGAAAGACCATCGGTGGGGGTTATTCCCTTCTTTTTCTTTGGGATGGAATATTTCCCATGAAAAGTTCTGGGAACCAGTTTCTCCTTATGTAAATACACTAAAGTTAAGAACTTCATGGGGCAGTTTGGGTAATCAGAATGTAGATGCTTACCAGGATCTGCCTTTGCTGGGTACGGAGATGAATCTGGAATGGATTTTAAACGGCAAACGTCCTGCTTATACGACTGCTCCGAATCTGATTAATCCTGTGCTGACCTGGGAGTCATCAAAGACGGTGGATGTAGGTGCTGATCTGGGATTCTTTAATAACAGGTTGCAGATAACTGCCGATTATTATCAACGTCTGACCTTTAACCGGCTTGGACCGGCTCAAGCTCTGCCTGCCGTGTTAGGTGCTGATATACCTAAAGAGAATAACTCTGAACTGAGAACGAGGGGCTGGGATTTGTCTTTTACCTGGAGGGATAAGGTAAGTAATGACTTTTCTTACTCGGTCACTGCCATGTTGTTTGATTATAAGAGTGTTGTTACCAAGTATAATAATCCGACCGGAATACTGACGACTGATTATGAAGGAAAAACAATTGGAGAAATATGGGGATATGAAACTGTTGGTTTAATCCGGACGCAGGAAGATGCGGATCGGATTAATCAAAGTAAATCGCAGAATTTCATTAATGCCCAGGTATGGCGTACCGGAGATGTTATGTATCGGGATCTGAATAATGACGGTTTGATAAATAACGGTAAGAATACGGTTTCCGATCATGGTGATTTACGGATAATAGGTAATAATACTCCCCGGTACCAGTTTGGAATAACATTATCTGCTGATTATAAAGGATTTGATTTTATGGCATTTTTCCAGGGTACGGCGAAAAGAGATTTGTGGTTGACCGGTAATATGTTCTGGGGATTTAATAACTGGAATCAAACGACCCTGTTCCCGCATCATCTGGATTATTACCGGGATGCGGAAGAAAGTACTTATTCAGGATTAGGAGTAAATACGGATGCGTATTATCCCCGGCCATACAGCCAGTCCAGTCTTTATAAAAAGAACCAGCAAATACAGACCAGATATCTGCAAAATGGTGCTTATCTGAGACTTAAAAATTTGCAGTTGGGGTATTCGATACCTCAGACGGTTCTAAAGAAAGTGGGGTTACAAAAGTCCAGGATTTATTGTTCGGCAGAGAATGTACTGACATTAACCAAGCTTCCTGTCGGTTTTGATCCGGAGACTGCTAATCTGGGTAAATATGGAAATGGTAAATCGATGTTTTCGTTGGCCGTTCTGTCTTTTGGCTTAAATGTTTCATTTTGATGAATCCTTTTAAAATTTGATATAATGAAAAGAAATATAATATTATTGCCTCTCTGTTTATTGTGTGCAATACTGATAAGTTCCTGTGACGATTATCTGGAAAAGAAGCCGTTAACTCAGATTGGAAATGACGATTATTGGAAAGCGACCAGCGATCTGGCTAATTATACGTTACAGTTTTATCCATCGCTTCCGGCATTCGAAGTTGTTGGAAGTTATACCGGACTGATTGGATGGGATGGGACGAGAGGTTCTGATACACAGATAACAGGTGTTCCCAGTACGGTGTGGAATGGTTCGCGTTCTCCGGTCACTTCAACGTCTGATAAAGAGTGGAACTGGACGAAGATACGAAGTGTGAATGTGTTTTTGATAACTATTGGAAATGTAAAGATCCTTTCGATAGTTATAAACATTATGTCGGGGAAGCCCATTTCTTTAAAGCCTGGTTTTATTTTGAAAAGGTACGTGCCTATGGGAATGTCCCTTGGTTTTCCAAGGCGCTGGATACAAGCTCTGAAGAGTTGTATAAGGCCAGGGATTCCCGTGTGCTTGTTGTAGATTCGATCCTGTGGAACCTGGATAAGGCAATAGAGTACCTGAATCCTTTGAAATCTGTGGATGGTGGTTCGAACCGGTTGAGTAAGGAAGTCGCATTGCTCTTTAAATCGAGAGTCGCTTTGTATGAAGGTAGTTGGCAGAAATATCATAAAGGATCTGCGTTTGGTACTTCCGGAGCCGATCCGGATAAATATTTCCGCTTGGCGGTTGAGGCTGCGGAAGAATTGATGGATCCCCAATATTCGACTGGATTATATTCAACAAATTCTCCGTCGGAAGATTATTGCAAGATGTTTTCCTTAACAGATCAAACATCTAATAAGGAGGCTCTTCTCTGGAAACGTTATGATAAAGGACTGGGGATGGGACATTCTTTTCAGATATATGTTTCTGACCGGACGGCCGGAAATTCTCTGACAATGGAGCAAATCCACCATTATCTGAAAAAGAACGGCGAACCGTATGATTATATATCTGTTGGGAAAACGGTGAAAGGCGGTGATTTTCTGACAAAGATTGCCGAAGATTGTGATCCGCGTTTATCCCAGACTATTTGGATTCCTGATATGGTGATGTGGGATAACGGTTATGGCAAAGGTATATTTACCAAGCCTTTCCTGAATCAGTCCGGGGAGTATTTGAATAATACGGGTTTTCAGATAAAGAAAGGGAATGACCCGAAAGATCCTCAGGCGGGGAGCGGTGTATCATGGAATACAAATTGTGTGACGGGAGCCATTGTTTTCCGTTATGCCGAGGCTTTGTTGAACTATGCGGAAGCTAAATGTGAACTGGGGGAAGTTGTTGATTATGATAAGTCTGTCAATTTGTTGAGGAGAAGGGTAGGGATGCCGGACTTTAAAGTACAGTCTGATATAAATCGTTCTTTATATGCTGATTACGGTTATGCTATTTCAGATGAATTGTATGAAATAAGAAGGGAGCGTACGGTGGAATTAGGTTGTGAAGGTTTTCGGTATGACGACATTATGAGGTGGGCGGCACATAGTCTGCTCAAAGGAAAACGTCCTAAAGGGTATCCTTTGGATCTGTCGGAGTGGGAAGGTATGAAGATTAATTATAAGGTGGATGAAAATGGATTATTAGATCCTTATATCGGCCAGATTCCCAATGGATATGGTTTTGATCCGGAAAGAGATTATCTGGAATGTATTCCTATTAATGAAATAACCTTGAACCCGCAATTAATCCAAAATCCGGGATGGTAGGTATATTGACTTTTTATTATTAATATTGTAAGCCAATGCTGATAACCTGCTACATCCGGCAGGTTATCGGCATGACTCTATAACCTATGAAATTTTAATATGATGAACAGACGCTTATTCTTAAAAAAGGCATGCGGAGAGGTGTTGGTCCTGGCAGCTTCTCCTTCATTTGTATCCTGTGGCGGACAACGGCCTGTCCGGTTTGGGGTTGTTACCGATCTGCATTATTCGCGACGGGAACCTTATGGGACCCGTTATTTCCCTCAGACAATGGATAAATTGAAAGAGGCCATGGAGGTCTTCAACTCTTCCAATCTGGATTTTGTGATCGAAATGGGCGATCTGAAGGATCAGGATAATGTCCCCCGGCGGGAACAGACAATTACTTATCTGGATGAAATAGAAAACGTCTTTCAATCGTTCCGGGGACCGGTTTACCATGTCCTGGGAAATCATGATATGGATAGCATCTCCAAAGACGATTTTCTGCAACATACATCCAATCAGGGTGATGCCGACAAGAAGGCTTATTATTCATTTGCTTTTGATAATATAAAATTCATAGTCCTGGATGCGAACTACAATCTGGACGGGACCCCGTATGATAAAGGTAATTTTGACTGGACAAAGGCTTATGTCCCTGAAGACCAGATAGACTGGCTGAAGAAAGAATTGAAAGGAAATAACAAACCGGTCATCATTTTTATCCATCAGTTGTTAGACCGCTTCTCCGATATCAGTAAATCGCTTTGTGTAAGTAATGCGGACGAAATAGTTCCTCTGTTAGAAGAAAACGGGAATGTGCTAGCTGTATTCCAGGGACATCATCATGCGGGACATTACAGTTTCCGTAATAATATCCACTACTGGACAATGAAAGGGATGATAGAAGGAAACCTTCCCGATAACAACAGTTTTGCTGTTGTGGAGATCGATACGCAGAATAATATTCATATCGATGGTTTCTATAATTGTGAAGATAAGGATTTGAATCGCTTCACGGTGTAAAGTTATTCAGTTGATCTGCGTAAAGCAATCTAATGTTTTTTCAGACAGAGGTAGGTCTAAGTAAATTTAGAGGTAGGTGTAAATCGAATTAGAGGTACGTCTAAATTCATTTACACCTACCTCTAATTAATAAGACATAGTAATGTTCTCCGGATTTCGTCAGTATTACGCTTTTTATCCAACCCGTTGTCTCCTGGCAATCGATTAGTTCCACCAACGGTTTTAATATACTTCTTTTGCCACTTTGTAAACACTATCCGTAGCCATCATTGTATAAAAATGCAGGCTTGGGACACCGTGGGCGATCAGTCTTTGCATTGCTGGATGCACCATTCGACACCTACGGCTTTTACTTCATCATCATTTTTACATTTCCGCAATTCGGTTGCAAACGGTTCGGGAATGTCTGAACGGAATATTTTAGGTAATACGGTCAGCTGGTTTTTAAAGACAACCGGCTTGATGCCTGGAATGATCGGGACATCGATACCTTCGGCGCGGCAGTGTTCCACAAATGAATAATATTTTTCATTGTCGAAAAACATCTGAGTAACCAGATAATCAGCGCCGTTTTTTACTTTCTCTTTCAGATAAAAAATATCCGATTCCATATTCGGTGCTTCCTCATGTTTTTCCGGATAACAAGCCATACCGTATGAGAACGGTGTTTCGTTTGCTTCGAATGTGGAACCGTCTACGGCAATACCTTTATTGAAATTGTTTACCTGTTCCTGAGGTCAGTCGCATGTTCGTGATATAAATCTGTATTTTGTCCGGCTTCCAGTGTTTTTACATCACCACGCAACAGCAGCAGGTCGTAAACTCCCAGGAAATTAAGATCGATCAACGCATATTCCGTTTCATCTTTTGTAAATCCCTTACATATAATATGTGGAACTGCCGGAATACCATATTTGTTCTGGATGGCAGAAGCAATGGCAACCGAACCCGGACGCTTGCGGATGTTCACTTTCTGGAAGCTACCGTCGGGCAAGGTCTTATAGATATATTCGCTGTGGTGAGAAGTTATATTAATGTATTTAGGGTCGAATTCTTTCAGTTTATCAATCACATTATATACCTTCTGTATGCTGTTCCCTTTCAGAGGAGGTAGAATTTCAAATGAAAAAGCAGTCGTTTTACTGCCGTTGATCAGATCAATAACTTTCATATTTTAATTATTTTTGCTGCAAAAGTAACAATTATCATCCGAAATAGCTTACTTTTGCGTTCATAATCTAATTACGACAATGATATGGAAAATATGAATTGGTCTGATCTGGCATTCGGTTATATGAAGACAGACTACAATGTACGGTGTTACTATCGTGATGGTAAGTGGGGTGAATTGGAAGTTAGCTCTTCTGAAATTATTAATATTCACATGGCAGCTACTTGCCTCCATTACGGACAGGAGTCGTTTGAAGGTTTGAAAGCATTCAAGGGAAAAGACGGTAAAATCCGTGTGTTCCGTATGGATGAAAACGGCAAACGTATGCAAGCTTCCAGCCGGGGCATCAAGATGGCTGAACTTCCTGTGGAGAAATTTGAAGAAGCTATTCGTAAGGTAGTGAAGTTGAACGAGCGTTTTGTTCCTCCCTATGAGAGTGGAGCAGCATTATATATCCGCCCGCTGATGATCGGTTTGGGTGCGCAGGTGGGCGTGAAACCGGCTCCCGAATATATGTTTATGGTATTCGTAACCCCGGTAGGACCTTATTTCAAAGGTGGTTTCAAACCGTCAAAGGTTTGTATCATGCGTGAATACGACCGTGCTGCGCCTTATGGGACCGGGACGATCAAAGTCGGTGGTAATTATGCAGCCAGCCTGGTGGCCGGAGAAATAGCGCATGAAAAGGGTTATGCCGCCGTATTGTATCTGGACCCGAAAGAAAAGAAATACCTGGACGAATGCGGTCCCGCAAACTTCTTCGGTATTCGTGGAAACAGTTACATCACTCCGCAGTCTCATTCTATTCTGCCGTCTATCACTAACAAGAGTTTGCAGCAGCTGGCTGAAGATATGGGACTGACGGTTGAACGTCGTCCTGTTCCTTTTGAAGAAATAGCTACATTCGATGAAGCGGCAGAATGTGGAACGGCTGCCGTTATCGCCCCGATTTCACAGATTGATGATTTGGATGAAAATAAATCATACGTGATTGCCAAGGACGGCAAACCCGGACCTGTTTGTGAAAAACTATATCACAAACTGCGTGGCATTCAATATGGTGACGAACCTGATACATATGGTTGGGTAACGATAATTGAATAATCAGATAAAAGATGTTGACAGTTAATGCTTTTGGATAAATCGGGAGTGTTAACTGCCAACTCTAAATTCTCAAACGTCAATACGCTTTGCCAACTTTGGATTGCCAACTGAAAATAAAATTGCTATCTCGGTATTGCAAAGTTGAGGATATTTTCTATCTTTGCGGTCTATATAGTAAGACAGTCAGGTGGAAGCATTCTTTAAAACACATAAATACCTTGTAGAACATTTGCATGCACCGGTACGCCGGGGGCTGATGGATGAGATTGACTGGAATGACCGGTTGATCGGGATCAAAGGCTCTCGTGGAGTAGGGAAAACTACTTTTTTACTGGATTATGCCCGCGAACATTTTGGTGCTGATAATAAAGAGTGCCTGTATATAAATCTGAATCACTTTTATTTTACGGAACGTACGCTGGTCGACTTTGCTTCTGAGTTCAGGGCAAAAGGAGGAAAGGTGTTGTTGATCGACCAGGTTTTCAAATATTCCGGATGGTCGAAAGAGTTACGTTATTGTTATGATAATTTTGAAGACCTGAAGATTATCTTTTCCGGTTCGTCAGTTATGAGGCTGAAAGAGGAAAATCCGGATCTCTCAGGTAAAGTTGTTTCATATAATCTGCGTGGTTTTTCTTTCCGCGAGTTTTTGAATCTGATGTCGGGAAACAGTTTTCCGGCTTATACGTTTGAAGAAATAATCGGGAACCATCAGGAGATTGCGAAGAATATTTGTTCGGTAGCCAAACCGATGGCTTATTTTCAGGATTATTTGCATCATGGTTTTTATCCGTTCTTCCTGGAGAAACGTAATTTCTCAGAGAACCTGCTGAAGACAATGAATATGATGCTGGAGGTAGATGTCTTGTACATCAAGCAAATCGAGCAAAGCTATCTGCCCAACTCCGCAAACTGTTGTATCTGCTGGCTATCAGCGCACCGTGTACGCCGAATGTCAGCCAGTTGAGCAAAGAAATAGAAACGTCACGGGCTACAGTGATGAATTATATAAAATATCTGACCGATGCCCGTTTAATGAATATGTTATATCCGGTAGGCGAATCGTTTCCGAAAAAACCATCTACCGTGTATATGTACAATTCGAATCTGATGTACCCCATCCGTCCGATGGAGGTAAATGTGCAGGCTGTGCGCGAATCTTTTTTCTATAACCAGCTTTTGAAAGACAATACGCTAAATGAGGGAATGAAGAACGCACACTTTTTGGTAAACGGAAAGTATAATTTCAGGATAGAGGAAAGTATGAAAGTAAAAAACAATCCCGATTTATACTATGCTGTAGACAAGGTCGAAGTAGGAGAAGAGAATATGATCCCGCTTTGGCTGTTTGGCTTTTTATACTAAGAAATTCTTTTAAATACTAATAGTAAAAGTCTATGACAAAACAGAAGAAATTTTTGACCTGTGATGGTAACCAGGCTGCTGCTCATATTTCATATATGTTCAGCGAAGTAGCCGCTATCTACCCCATCACTCCGTCGTCTACAATGGCAGAATATGTAGACGAATGGGCTGCCGCCGGACGTAAGAATATTTTCGGCGAAACGGTTTTGGTACAGGAAATGCAATCAGAAGGTGGTGCTGCGGGTGCAGTTCACGGTTCTTTGCAGGCTGGTGCCCTGACTTCAACTTACACGGCTTCTCAGGGATTGTTGCTGATGATCCCTAACATGTACAAGATTGCCGGTGAGTTGCTTCCTTGCGTATTCCATGTATCTGCCCGTACACTGGCTTCTCATGCCTTGTGTATCTTCGGCGATCATCAGGATGTTATGTCTGCTCGTCAGACAGGTTTCGCAATGTTGGCAGAAGGTTCTGTTCAGGAAGTTATGGACTTGGCGGGTGTAGCTCACCTGGCTACTATCAAGTCTCGCGTTCCTTTCGTGAACTTCTTCGACGGTTTCCGTACATCACACGAAATCCAGAAGATTGAAGCTCTTGAAAATGATGACCTGGCTCCGCTGATCGACCAGAAGGCGTTGGCTGAATTCCGTGCACGTGCTTTGAATCCGGAAAAACCGGAAGCTCGCGGTATGGCTGAAAACCCGGATCACTTCTTCCAGCACAGAGAATCTTCAAACAAATACTATGAAGCAGTTCCTGCTATCGTAGAAGAATATATGAACGAAATCTCCAAGCTCACAGGCCGTAAATATGGTTTGTTCGATTACTACGGAGCAGAAGATGCAGAACGCGTGATTATCGCAATGGGTTCTGTAACCGAAGCTGCCCGCGAAGCTATCGACCACCTGACAGCTCAGGGTGAAAAGGTTGGTTTGGTTTCTGTTCACTTGTATCGTCCGTTCTCTGCTAAGCACTTCCTGGCTGCTGTTCCTAAGACAGCTAAACGTATCGCAGTTCTTGACAGAACAAAAGAACCGGGCGCTAACGGCGAACCGTTATATCTGGACGTAAAAGAATGTTTCTATGGTCAGGCCGATGCTCCGGTTATCGTAGGTGGTCGTTATGGTTTGGGTTCTAAGGATACTACTCCGGCTCAGATCCTTGCTGTTTACGAAAACTTGTCTTTGCCGATGCCGAAGAATCAGTTTACAATTGGTATCGTAGACGACGTGACATTCACTTCTCTTCCTCAGAAAGAAGAAATAGCTTTGGGTGGTGAAGGCATGTTCGAAGCTAAGTTCTACGGATTAGGTGCTGACGGTACGGTTGGTGCTAACAAGAACTCTGTAAAGATTATTGGTGACAATACAGACAAATATTGCCAGGCATACTTCTCTTATGATTCTAAGAAGTCTGGTGGTTTCACTTGTTCTCACCTGCGTTTTGGTGATCATCCGATTCGTTCAACTTATTTGGTAAATACTCCGAACTTCGTTGCTTGTCACGTTCAGGCTTATCTGCGTATGTATGATGTTACTCGCGGTTTGCGTGAAAATGGTACATTCCTGTTGAACACTGTATGGAATGGCGAAGAGTTGGCTAAACACTTGCCGAACAAGGTAAAACGTTATTTCGCTCAGAAAAACATTACTGTTTATTATATCAATGCAACTCAGATCGCATTGGAAATTGGTTTGGGCAACCGTACCAATACAATCCTTCAGTCTGCATTCTTCCGTATCACAGGTGTAATTCCTGTTGATTTGGCTATCGAACAGATGAAGAAATTCATCGTGAAGTCTTACGGTAAGAAAGGTGAAGATGTAGTTAATAAGAACTATGCTGCTGTTGATCGTGGTGGCGAATATACTCAGCTTGCTGTTGATCCGTCATGGGCTAACCTGCCGGATGATGAAGTTGTAGCAAACAGCGATCCTGCTTTCATCAACGAAGTAGTTCGTCCTATCAATGCTCAGGATGGTGACCTGTTGAAGGTTTCTGCATTCAAGGGTATCGAAGATGGTACTTGGCGTCAGGGAACAGCTAAATACGAAAAACGTGGTGTGGCTGCTTTTGTTCCTGTATGGGATGGCGAAAACTGTATCCAGTGTAACAAGTGTGCGTATGTTTGTCCTCACGCTTCTATCCGTCCGTTCGTGTTGGATGCTGCTGAACAGGCTGCTGCTCCGTTCAATAACTCTTTGAAAGCAACAGGTAAACAATTCGAAGGAATGCAGTTCCGGATTCAGGTAGACGTTCTTGACTGTCTGGGGTGTGGTAACTGTGCCGATGTTTGTCCGGGTAATCCGAAGAAGGGTGGTAAAGCGCTTAAGATGGCTGCTTTGGAAACTCAATTGGATGAAGCTCCGAACTGGGATTTCTGTGCTGAAAAGGTGACAACAAAACAACATCTGGTTGACGTGAAGGCTAACGTGAAGAACTCTCAGTTTGCAACTCCGTTGTTTGAGTTCTCCGGTGCTTGCTCCGGTTGTGGTGAAACTCCGTACGTGAAGTTGCTAACTCAACTGTTCGGCGACCGTGAAATGGTAGCTAACGCAACAGGCTGTTCTTCTATCTATTCAGGTTCAGTTCCTTCTACTCCTTATACAACAAACGATAAGGGTCAGGGTCCGGCTTGGGCTAACTCATTGTTCGAAGATTTCTGTGAATTCGGTCTGGGTATGGAACTGGCTAACGAAAAAATGCGTGCACGCCTGACAAATGCGATGAACGAAATTATCGCTGCCGACAATGCTCCTGCTGAAGCTAAGGAAGTATTGAAGGCTTGGGTTGAAAATCAGAATGATGCCGATAAAACAAAAGAACTGGCTCCTCAGGTATTGGCTATTGCTGAAGAAGGTATCACTCACGGCTGTCCGCTTAGCGCACAGATCAAGGAGCTTTCTCACTTCCTGGTAAAACGTTCACAGTGGATTATCGGTGGTGACGGTGCTTCTTACGATATCGGTTACGGTGGTCTTGACCATGTAATTGCTTCAGGTAAGAACGTTAACATCCTGGTATTGGATACTGAAGTTTATTCAAATACGGGAGGTCAGTCTTCTAAAGCTACTCCGGTAGGTGCAATCGCTAAGTTTGCTGCTTCCGGTAAGAGAATCCGCAAGAAAGACCTGGGTCTGATGGCTACAACTTACGGTTACGTTTATGTTGCTCAGATCGCAATGGGTGCCGACCAGGCTCAGACA
The DNA here is from genome assembly GCF_003463685.1 of Parabacteroides sp. AM58-2XD. Classification (NCBI taxonomy): domain Bacteria; kingdom Pseudomonadati; phylum Bacteroidota; class Bacteroidia; order Bacteroidales; family Tannerellaceae; genus Parabacteroides; species Parabacteroides sp. AM58-2XD. The sequence continues at coordinate 1,045 of NZ_QSDP01000059.1, read as the reverse complement.
TTGAAAGCGATCCGCGAAGCTGAAGCTTATGATGGTCCTTCATTGATCATTGCTTATGCTCCTTGTATCAACCACGGTTTGAAGAAGGGTATGGGTAAGAGCCAGCAGGAAGAAGCTGATGCAGTAGCATGCGGTTACTGGCATTTGTGGCGTTACAACCCAGCTTTGGAAGAAGAAGGCAAGAATCCGTTCACTTTGGATAGCAAAGAACCGGATTGGAGCAAATTCCAGGACTTCCTGAAGGGTGAAGTACGTTTCGCATCTCTGACAAAACAATTCCCGGCTGAAGCAGGTCAATTGTTCCAGGCTGCCGAAGACAACGCTAAGTGGAGACTTAACAACTACAAGCGTTTGGCTAAACAGCAGTGGGGCGTTGAGGAATAATTGATTATTTGATCATCTAAATAGTAAAACGGAATCTTCGAAAGGAGGTTCCGTTTTTTTGTATAAGCTAAATAAATCGAACCTTTAGCAACAAGTAAATGGCAAAAAATAAAAGCAAGCAGAATCAGTTTCAGTTACTTTCCCCTGAAAAGTATATTCGTTTGAAAGCTAGAAATTTACCGATAGAGGTGTGCTATGTATCCGATGACTGGAAAGATGAAAGAGGAGCTGTAGCGGAAGTGATCGTAGTTCGTCGTCGTGCCGGTGGAAATGTTTGCCGAAGAGTTCGGGATCAAACCGGATAAGAGTTTTGCCCTGACGCAATATATACTGGAAGAGGATACGGAAGAGATTCCTTTGATTGAATATAAATATGGGAGAGGTGGCCGCCCTCACCTGGTTGCCCTCTCTTGAGGCAAGTAAATATATCCCTATATTGGAAGAATCCACAGGCGGCGATTTCGGTCTTGAGATATTGGAGGATCGAGATGTGTTCGATGATGATGAATTCGACGACGAATTCGATGATGAATATGACGAGGAGGAGGAAGATAAAGATAATAAGACAATGTGAGGTGCACCAATAATAATGTAGTGGGGAATTGATTCGGAATTTCTCAAATATGAATGTTGCGTCGTAGGTAAGGGCGGTTCGCGAACC
>NZ_QSDP01000058.1:0-39606 GCF_003463685.1 Parabacteroides sp. AM58-2XD | reverse complement strand
CTGTTTAATAAGACTAATTTCAATGATGTCAAAGAACAATTTAATCCCCTTATTCCGGGATTATTTGATTAATTAATAACTCGTCCCGATTTTAACGGGACACTAGTGAATGGGAATATTGAATTATCTGATAATTATAATATATATTTTATAACCTGGACTAACAGAGCATGGTTTCTTGTAGATAGTTTGACCTTTGATAATAAAAGGAATATTGTTCAAATATGTATTGTTATTATGAATCAATATGACAGGAATATTATGTGTGTTCAATTTGAAGTACCAAACGAGGTGAAATCAATAAAAGTTTCAGACTTTCCCCATAAATATCTGATATTTAAAACTCGGAAAATGAAGAAATACAGACATTCCATATACATGAGTTTTTGCTTAAACATACTTCTATATTATTTGAAGTCCTTTATATCGGTCGTTCATATGGTGTGAAGAAAAAATTGAATATTGTGGATAGATTGTATAATCAAAATCATAAAGCCTTGAAATCTATATTGATGAATATCACAGAGTTGAACCCAGATAAAGAGGCACTTATTATGGCTTTTAATTTTAGACATAAACAAAAGATATTTAGTACTGGTTTTGAATACTTTGAGTCTACGTATGAAAGAGAAAAAAAGAGAATAAATACATTTAATGAAATGCATATTCCAAGGAAAATAGAGGTAGATGTTATAGAAGAAATTTTAATTAATTATTTTAGACCAAAATATAACAATTATTTGAAGCATAGTATAGATACTTTGAATACGAAAGCTGCTCGTTTTTTTATGGGTGTAGATATTTCTGGACTTGTTGTAGAGTTTGCTACCAAGGAGACAGGTGTACACCTATATACAGACATCGTTCCACCGAAAAGAATTCACCTAATAAATATTCCAATGCTCAAAGATGCAAGCAGGGTAGTCTCTTTTAATGAATCAGATATCGAATTTTCACGCAAAAAGAATATCGATTTTTATTTGGATATGTGAGACTTATTGTCTTGTAATATATAACTTATTATTGTTTTGACTAGTTCCTTGTTGACTTCAAATTGCATATAAGTTTCTGTATTTATAAAAGTAAATTATAAGTTGTTGAGTTTATATTTATATGTGTAGTTCAATGTTTTATAATTTGCTACAGCGATATACAGTGATTGTGTTAATCGGCATCCTATTGAGTTTCGGTATTGCACGTCTGATAGGTTATACCGAAGGTCTCCCAGCGAAGCTGCTGTTACTCGAATTAGAGTTTCCCGCCGATTTGTTCGGGTAACTCATCCGTTGGCAGACGGGCGATTAAATCCCGACAATCTTCTCGAACCGTTTCTCCATACATACGCTGACGTCAGTCGTAACGAACTTCCCGTTGTAGAAAAGGGTGAATATGGTAGCTGGGGTAGGAGCGTCTTGTGCCTGTTCCATCGTCTCCAGTTTGATGATTTTAAGCGGTATACCTTTCCTTTCGGCCACCTCTGCCAGTGTACCGCGCACATGAAATTCCGTGAATGGGCAACGGTTGGTGTAATAGACGACCACGCCGTTCTTTTCCTCACATTCTCCGCTTCGCACGCTTGTTTTGAACGACGGGTCAGGGACTTCGGAGTCGATTTTCAAAGCCAGCAGGCTGAAACCGTCGGACAGTTTTTCGACCGTTTGGAAACCCTGGTGCAAAAGCCATTTGGTGTCGCTCATAAAATGGAACTTGGATGTACCCGCTACGGTGACCAGCCCCGCTTTTCCCTGTGCCCTGGCATCGTCGATGGCGGATTGCAGCAGGGCCTTTCCATGTCCACATCCTTTATATTGCCCTGAAACCCAGAAACAGTTTATCATCAGATAAGCGGGGGCATCAACGGGAACCCATGCCTTTTCGGCGGGAACATATTCGATAAATACTTTGGCGCGTTCGTCAAGACGGCGGAATACATATCCGTTATCAAACTCTTTCCTGAGCCATTCCTTTTTCAGTTCATAACTTTCCTTGCATTTTTTGTCGGAGAAGGCGCAGCAGATATGTTCGGTTGCGATATTTTCCTTCGTCAGGGTGATGTATTTCGTTTCCATGATGATCTTATTTTATGGGTATGTAAATCTTGGTTAGAGCCGCTTCGCTGTCCGTTCCGGTATAATGGATGTATTCCTCGAAAAGCATCCCGTGACGGATAGTGTGGTTGAAGCTGACGCTGATGTTGTTGTAAAACTCCTGTAGGTTGGAATAACTGTCTTTCAACGTATAAACGGCATATTTCCCTTTCCGCAGTCGGAGTGTGCCGAAGACGCCTACCGCTTCGACCGGTTTATCTATCGTTGCACAGGCGTAGAAGCGGCATTGTCCGGCTATGGTGACGTTCGGATCGTCGAAACTCAGACCAATAAAGCGGGTGGCGGCGGATAGTGCCTGCTTTTCTTTCAGGAACTTCATCAGTTTGTCCCAGGCCGTTTTGTAAGGCATTTCCTCTCCGTACTGTCCCACGATGCGGATATAAATCAGATTCAGATCTTCCTCCTCACAGATTTCCGAAGAGGCGGTTTCGTATTTGCCGCCGCTGCTTTTCACATATTCCTGCAAGCGGGCGTTCAATTCGTTGATATAGGCTTTCGGCGAGATACCGAATAGCTTCCTGAAGGCTTTCGAGAACGACTGCGGATTGTCGTAACCTACCCGTGCGGCCAGCTCGGCAAGTGTCATTTCCTCCGTCTGCATATACATGATAGCCCGTTCCATCCGCTGCCTGGCCATGTAGGCATAGAGGGATTCGTTGAGGGCGGAGCGCATGATGCGGAGCAACTGCCGCCGGGATATGCAGATCCTTTCGGCTATTACATCCAGCTGTAACGGCTGGTGTAGGTTAGCGCTGATGTAATCGATTACCTGGTTCACCTTTTCCTGATAGATATTTTCGGTACTGCTTCGCATACTTCTGATTCTTTAGGGACAAAAGTAGGCAATCTATACTGATCGGGAGTTGTCCAATCCGGCCAAATTCGTTTTCGTTTCGATTGCTTCCTGTGCGTCAGCCTCTTCTATCTGTTGCGGAGCAGGTTGATGACCTCTTTTATTTTTGTCGTATTTACTTTTTCCCTGTACTTATGTACATATATAAGAAGGAAAACAACAAAACAGTTATTGTATAAATCCTTCAGATCGAAAATAAATAGGGGCTTGAGATAAATGAAATCCAATACCCCCTTTTTCCAGACGATATTGCCGAGCAAAGCACAGATCAGTCCCGCGATTTGAAAGGTAATGGCGGTGTCGAGGAGCTTTGTTTTTTTTGATAGGCTTCTGAGGAAAATGTATAATGCCAGTATGATACATTCGGCCACGGCGAAGATGACCATGTGGATCCAGAAGCCCATATTGATATTCAGTTTCTGGTTCAGAAGATAGTTGACGTAGCTGTGTTTGTCGTTGAATACCGGACTGAATTCGAATAGCGAGGGGATAATTTCAAAATGGGTATCCATATAAAAATGATAGATTACAATCTTTGTCGCCTGATCAATGACGACCAGCAGAAGTATCCACCATATAATCTCTTTGGTCTTCATTATTTATTTCGTGTTTGTGAGATAAGTAATCTGTTCTTTTGCCCGGTTTGTTATCTCCCGGATGAAATCGGTTTTCGCATCGGTGTAGCTGTCGCGATCGTGTTCGTATAGCTTTTGTAGTTTGACCTTTAACTCGCCGTAGGCTTGGCCGTATCGGGATGGGCGAGGAGATAGTCGCGGAAATAAGGTTCGTCCCAGTCACCGGAGTATCTTATGTGGAGATGGAAGGCTTGACCTTTAAATCCTTCGGGCGTATATCCTTTCATAAACATCATGTGGGGAGGCGGGTTGTCGGGTTTGTGGCAATAGATATAACCTGCTGACTCGATAGTTGGGATGAGGCGGGCGGAATCGGTTTCCTGCTGTATCTCCAGCAAAATGTCGATCGTCGGTTTGGCTGTCAGACCGGGGATGGCAGTGCTTCCGATATGGTTGATACGGATGATGTTTTCCGCTCCGATGGTTTTTACGAGCAGCTCTTTTTCTGTTTCGTAACGTCCGGGCACTCCGGGTTATGGGGCGACAGTATAATAGGGAACAGTTGCCAAAGTTCCTCGTTGCTCATTTCGTTCAAGTTCTTTTTTTTCATGTCGACAACAACGTTGATTTTGCTGATTGTAGCTTTCTTTGTTTCCATGTTCCCAAAGGTAGGATAAGTTTTCGATATATAACCTATTCTTGTTTATCCGGGTGAAATACAAAAGGGGGAAGGTGACTTTTCGAATAAATTTCATACTTTTACAGACGTGCAATGTGAAGATTAGATATAAATAAGACAGTAAAATCATGGAAATAAATATACGGAAAGCCGAAACCTCGGATTTCAATCAGATTAATGCTTTGTTTAAAGAACTTGCCGAATTTGAGAATTTACCGGAAATGATGACAAATACGGTAGAAAGAATGGTGGCCGAAAAAGATTATTTTAATTGCTTTGTGGCGGAGACGTCCGATAATCAAATCGTTGGTTATGCAACTTATTTCTTTTGTTATTATACCTGGATAGGTAAATCATTGTATATGGATGATTTGTATGTGAAAACTGATTTCAGAGGGCAAGGTCTGGGCTCGGCTTTGATACAGAAGGTTATTTCCCATGCGAAAGAAACAGGTTGCCATAAATTGCGTTGGCAGGTGTCGGGTTGGAACCATCCGGCTATTGATTTTTATAAGAAGCTAGGCGCTGAAGTGAATGGCGTAGAACAGAATTGTGATTTAGTCTTTTAAAAATATAATAAGTAGAAATTCCGATGTTTAAGAAACTTGTGGCGATAGAGCTGTAAGCCTGATTCCATCAGCAGAAAAGAAATTGCAAAATTTTGCGAAAGAAGTTATTATGTACGACGATATACCCTCCGGCGATGAGGAGGTGGCAAGCCGTATCGGGGATGCGGACGCTGTTTTGCTAAGTTACACCTCGCGGATTGGGAGGGCGGCACTGGAAAAGTGTCCGAACGTCCGGTATATCGGGATGTGTTGCTCGCTTTACTCGCCGGAAAGCGCGAATGTTGATATCCGTTATGCGAACGAACAGGGTATCGTTGTCACCGGTATCCGCGATTATGGTGATGAAGGGGTAGTGGAGTATGTGATCAGCGAACTGGTGCGTTGCCTGCATGGTTTTGAGCAGGAGGCGTGGGACGATATTCCCCGTGAGATTACTGGGATGAAAGTCGGTATCGTAGGACTGGGTAAGTCCGGTGGCATGATAGCGGATGCCTTGAAGTTCTTCGGGGCTGATGTTGCCTATTTCGCCCGGAGCGAGAAAGAGGCGGCACGCGGGAAGGGCTACCGTTTCCTGCCGCTTGGTGAACTGTTGTCACAGAGCGAAGCCGTTTTCTGTTGCCTGAATAAGAACACCGTCCTGTTGCATGAAGCCGAATTCGGGCAGTTGGGCAATAAAAAGATACTGTTTAATACCGGTTTGTCTCCGGCCTGGGACGAGGCTCCCTTCATGAAATGGCTCGAAGGCGACAACCTCTGCTTCTGCGATACTGCCGGAGCATTGGGAGACAGCCACCTGTTGAACCATCCGCATGTACGTTGCATGCAAGTCTCGACAGGACGTACGCGCCAGGCTTTTGACCGTCTGAGTGAGAAAGTGCTGGCAAACCTTTCAGCCAATTGCAAATAAACAGAGTTGGAATAGGTCGCACACGGATAACCGCTGAAAAATATTAATTATCAGTGTTTTATCCGCGTGCCCTATGTTTTTATATCGTTTTGACAACCTGGCAGGGATTCCCGACCGCCAGGCTGTTGGAGGGTATTGACCGGGTGACAACGCTTCCGGCACCGATTACGCAGTTATCGCCGATAGTAATGCCGGGCAGTACGATTACTCCGCCACCAATCCAGACATCGTTTCCTATCGTGATAGGCAGCGCTCTTGTACGAAAGAACAGCTCTCCCGAGTTTTCATCCCAGTCTTCCACAAATCTCTCGGACGCACTTACCGGGTGGGTTGCAGTGTAGAGTTGCACGTTGGGAGCTATCAGGACGTTATTTCCTATCGTTATATAATTGTTGTCGAGGAAGGTACAGTTCATGTTGATAATCACTTTATCCCCGATAAAGATATGTTTACCGCATTCGCAGTGGAAGTTTATATCGACTCTTGAATGTTTTCCGACGCGACCGAATAGTTCATGCAGCAAAGCTGTCCTTGCTTCGCTGTTTGAAATGTCGGTCGAATTGAATTCCGCAAGCAACCGTTTGTTACGGACGATCATATCAAACACTTCTTTATCCAGGCGGTTGCAATATTCTCCCGACAGGAATTTCTGATAGTTGGTTTCCATAATGACTGTTTTTTCGGTAAGGATTGTTTATGAACCTCTTAAAAGACGATGGGTGAGGTGATGTTCAGCAGCGTATTCACTACCGACCAACCGGCTATCTCGGCTGTCGCGCTGTAGACGTCGATTACGGCATGTACCTGGTCGTTCCTGATCTCTACCCGTTGTGTATCGCCCGTAAATCCGGGGGTGGACTGCATTGTGACCTGCATGTTCCCGGGGCCTACCGAAGCCCGTGAGGCGGCAACGGTGACATTGACCTTAGTCGGGAAGAGCTTGATGGCCTCTGTTGCACTTCCGGAGAAGACGGTACGTTGTTCTGTTTGCAACGATTCGTCGTAGACGGACGTGCCTTTCAGGGCGTTGGGGCCTTTTTCGTTGAAAAACTTCGCGGTGGCATTTCCCATCAGGGAAGCCGTTCGCAACACATCGAAACCGCCGGTTGCTCCGGAGGCCAGGTAGACGCGCGTGCCGTGTGCCTTGGCTGTTTCCGAGACTTCGCGGTAGAAGTCGTCGTCGGCAAGCGCTCCGATAGAAAGGGTTACGATTGAAGTACCGTTTTTCAGGGTGGGGATAGCCAATTCCCTCATGGCGGCAGGGGAGGCGGCTTCCACCAGGTAATCGGGTTTCAGCGCCAGCAAATCCGCTATGGTTGTACACACTAGGCAAGGTTTTCCCTGTTCCTGCATCCGGGCGGCCATGCTTTCGGCCTTCGATACCGTACGGGAATAGACACCTACTAAATCATATTCAGGCAAAATGCCCTTAATAACGGCTTCGGCGACGATGCCGCCCAGCCGTCCGCATCCGACAATTACTAATTTCTTCATGATGGGCAAAGGTACATTTTTTATAGTATCATCCGATATCTGACACCTGGTTATAGTTTCTTGATAGAGAAAAACCTTAACTCGGTTACATTTACTCCATTTATAACGATTTTGTTTTTATCCGACAGATTAGATGCTGCTATTTCTTGTGTGAATTTTTCGTTTTCTTGTGCAGATAACTTCTTGCGAGTGATTAAGTCGATGACTCTTATGTGGAGAAATGAGTCACCTATGAGAAAGTTGCTGCCGTATAAAGTTTCTCCTATAACTCGTGCTACATTTCGGAATTCGTTAGTACAATTGGAGAGAATAGATTCGTCAAAATAATCTTCTTCCACTTCCTGGATTGCATTCTCTTTATTGATAATTCTTATTGGAGCATCCGATTGCGACCATTTTTCCCAAAGTAAAGCGTACTCTTTTTTTTGATTATCTGATATGTGCTTAATCTTATCATATAAAACAGCTATATTATCGATAGAGCAACATGCTAGCGGCAATATAAATGGATTTTGTTCAAGATGAGGAAATAAAACCTTTATTTCAGTGGTGTCGGCTTCATATAACTGACCTTTGATTAGTGAGCAAGCCATATAAAAAAAGAGTCGTCCATTAACATCATTTCCATGCCAAACAACGATATTATCGTATTTATCGAAATCATATTTTATGAAGTCCTGTAAAGTTATCAGATGACTGTCAGGAAAATGATGTTTCCCAATCAGTTTTTCAAGAGATTGTGATCGTCTTTTCAGTCCTTCATTACTTAAATCTTTAATGGAGGAAAGAGAAGCATGTTTAAGTGTATTTTCAAAAACTAAGACTTTGTCGTTGATGCCTGATCTTTTAAAAAATAACTTTATTGTACCTATTCCTGATGGTTCTGAAGCTATATGTAATGTTTTGTTCATGAAATCAGATAAGTTATATATTAATATTTACATATTGTAGTTGTCCGGTAGGCATGCTTTGCTGGTCATTCTGTTATTTGTCAAGCAGTAAAACTAATACCTGGGAACATCTTTTATCTTCTCGTAATAGTTTTCGATGCCGATTTTCCGTATTTTTTCGTTGATGGAGATGAATCGTTTTTACAAATGTTCGTCGAACCCGGTTTGTTTGCAGGGGAAGGAGGTACATTGAAAACAAAAATCGACACCCTTTTCATGGAAACAATCCCTGACATGGCAACTTTTGAATAGGGCACATGCCTGTTCGCGGCAGCCGTTGCATTTGGCTTCCGAGAAATAATGCAGCATCATTTTGAAACTTTGGTAGTTTTCGAAGACTGGTTCGTCGAGCATGGTGACGAAGCGTTGGGCGTAAACATCGAAGTTTCCTAGGCTTTTGACAAGTTCGGTGCTGTGTCTCTGTATGTTGCCACCGTTGAAGGCAAAGCACCCCCCGCAGTGAAGTCCGCAAGGGGCGATGTGTTTCTTTATGATTCCGTTAGGTTCCATATATGTTTATTTTAATCCTTTCTTGAAAAGTATCATCGACAAGGCATCCTTCACCTGTTCTTTTTCGGTGATGACAACGCTCATGGGGATGAGTTTTCCACTAGGTTTCGCCCGGTAGAATTCCTTTTTGATGCTTTCCGTTATTTCCATGTCGGCGATACGGTCCAGATGCTTTTCGGTGAAGTAGGAGGTGGTTCTGAAGTAGTTCTGGTAGACAACCAGCCACGCGAGTTTTTTTTTCTTTGACAGAACTTTGCACAACCAGACCTTCCCGTCGTTGTAATAGTTCCATTCGAGTGTCAGGCCGGCGGTTTCAGCCGATGCGCTGAATGTTTCGAATGCAGGGAAACTAGCCTCCAGAACGTCGGCAAGAACTTCATTTGTGGGGAAGATGTTTTTGTCTTTTAAAATAGGAAGTTCCATAATGTTGTGTATTTCAGTGTGAAAAATAAAGTTTATTTTGTAGGTATATCTTGCAAATCAAAGAGTCAATACCTTTTCTCCGTTTTTGAGATATTCGGTTAGCGGAGCTCCCATATATCTGACGGTAACTCCCAGTTTCTCGATTACAGGCTTCACTCCGAATCTTTCGCAGCAGTCCTGGCAGGCTTCGACGGTGACACCCGTTTGAAGCATTTCCAGAATTTCCGTTTGAACCTGTGTGTCTTGGGCGGCTAACTTTACGGAAGCTCCCCAAAGAATCACATTCACTTCCTGCCACCAGCCTCTCTTTTTGGAGTTGAGGGTGTACATGGCTAACATATTGAATATGGTGTCTTTATTGTCGGTTGTCCAGAGAATGTTTAATTTGTCGTTCATGGTAAGATGATTTACTATAGGCTTATGCCTGTTCGCAAATGTATATAAAAGAAATAGAACTAAATATTACTTGATGGATAATCTCTGTTTTTTATTAGAGTTGTTTCTGAATATTGGAAAAATGTTTTGATATTTGGAAAATAGTGGATAGCTTTGTCGCAAAGAAGTAATCATGAGAATAATCATATTTGCTACTCTGAGGGAATATTCTAAGAAGCATGCTGACGCAGATGTTCCTTTGAGAGATTGGTACAAAAAGACGGAAAAGAGTGATTGGTCATGCCTGGCAGATATAAAGCAAACGTTCAATAGTGTTGATTATGTGGGTAATGACAGGTTTGTTTTCAATATTAAGGGCAATGAGTATAGATTGGTTGCGATAATCTTGTTTGCCGCCAGGAAGGTTTTCATCCGCTTTATCGGCACACATAAAGAATACGATAAAATAGATTGTTCCAAAATTTAGGATTTTGTATTCGTGAGACACACGTATAAACTGTAAATAAATTATGGCAAAGATAAAAGATAAAAAACAGTACGATGCGGCCTGTGCAAGAATTGAAGAATTGCTGAAAGTTGTTAGTAATAACACTCCTACGGATGACAAGAATTACCTTGAGTTGGATTTGCTGTCTGATTTAGTCGCTGATTATGAAGAAGAACATTTTCCTGTGGAAACTCCGTTGCTGGTGGACGTTCTTAAACTTCGTATGTATGAAATGAATCTTACTCAAACTAAGCTCTCAGAGTTGTTGAGCGTGAGTCCTTCCCGGGTTAGTGAGTATCTTTCCGGTAAATGCGAACCAACGTTGAAAGTAGCCAGAGACATAAGCCGGAAGCTGAATATTGATGCTAATATTGTTTTGGGGGTATAGCATTTATTATAAATGTGGAAATAAAATCAGTATTGTTGTTAATTATCCTCCCCCTCCTGACATACTGTTGTCACCCCCGCCCCATACCTTTGTCCCATAGTTCGAGTATAAACATTAAAAAGCTACGAAGATGGAATTAAAATTGTATTATTTAGGAGAGGTTTCCGGGATGACGAAAGAGCAGGTTGAAGAAGCCGAAAAGTTTATCAAGGGATTTGAATACGGCATCATCGCCACCTGCAATGCCGAGACAGGCCCGAGTCTTTCGGCCTTGAACAACCTGGCTGGACAGACATTGCAGCAACTCCATTTCGCGACAGAAGCCACCACGCAGAAATTAGCGAACCTCCGTCAGGATCCGCGCTGCGAAGTGATGTACGCCACGCTGGAAGGTGGCCAGATGCAGATTGCGGGCAAGGCCGAGATTGTCACCGACGTGGAACTGAAACGCGAACTCTGGCAAGACTGGATGAACGAATACTCCCCCGAAGGCCCTACCACGGCATCTGCATTATACGTCTGACCCCCCGGTCAATCCGGGCGATGGTTTGCTAATCGTTCGACAGATAACCGGAAAGTTGATATCTTTGTAAAAAAATCAACCGAAGAAACGCGCACAATGAACCGTCTGGAACGAATATCCGCTATCCTGGTCAAACTGCAATCCCGCCCTGTCGTCACGGCAAGCGAGATAGCGGAGCAGTTCGGAGTAAGTCTCCGGACGGTCTATCGCGACATACGTGCGCTTGAAGAGTCCGGCATCCCTGTCAGTGGCGAGGCCGGGGTAGGGTATTCGCTGGTGGACGGTTTTAAGTTGCCGCCCCTGATGTTCAATACCGAGGAGGCTCTCTCTTTCCTGGTGGCGGAGAAACTTGTCAGCCATCAGACCGACGGCGATACCTACGGACTGTTCCGCAGTGGCATGGATAAAATACGTGCAGTGCTGAAAACGGCCGAAAAAGATATCCTTCACCATTTCGACCAGTACATCCGGATTTCGGGGAGTTACAGCGCACCGCTTGCCATCCCCGGAAATGTCCTCCAGCCGCTTCTGAAAGGTTTGTTGAATAAGAAGCAGCTGCTGATGACCTACCGTGCCGGCTATAACCACCAGGTCACCGAGCGGACGGTCGAGCCCCAGGGCATGTTTTTCTCGAGAGGCATCTGGTATGTCCTCGCCTGGTGCAAGTTGAGGAAGGACTATCGTACTTTCCACCTGGGAAGGATTGTCTATCTTTCTTTGACCGAAAATGATTTTGAGGAAGCACATCCTCCGCTGAACGAACTGATAGAACAAGTCTATTATTCTGAAGTCGATATCGAGGTGAAGCTTCGTGTCCACCGCGATGTCGCACGCGATACGGAAGTCTCCAAATACACCTATGGACTTTATGACGAGCAACCCGATGGGGAGTATTACGTTCAGAAATACCAGACCTATTCGCTCGAAGCATTTGGCCGCTGGTATCTCTCCATTGCCGACCGCTCCGAGATTATCGGGCCGCCTGAACTCAAAACGGTCGTCAGGGAGTTGATTACGAAAATCAAGCTGTAATGCTGCGCTACCGGATGAGCTTGCTGCCGGTTATTTTCTTCCCCTGTGCGAAAAGCACGCACCCCATTTTAGAAAAGGATACACTCTCTTTCGAAAATGGATGCACCCTCTTCAAAAAAAGCATGCATCCTCTGGATGAAAATAAATGTCTCCTTCCGGCGATTTACTGCCCGGCAGTCTGCCGGCTCGTCAGTATCTCGTCCATGTTTCCGACCGCCCAGTTTACAAGGGCTTCGATATGTGGCATCAGAGTTGTACCCAGTTCCGTGAGGCAGTATTCCACGCGGGGCGGCACTTCGGGATATACTTTGCGGTGCACCAGGCCGTCGGCCTCCAAAGTCCGGAGCGTGACGGTCAGCATCCGCTGTGAAATATCGTCGATGGTCTTGTGAATGTCGCTGAAACGCATCGTGCCGTTCACGTTCAAAGTAGTCAGGACAAGCATCGACCATTTGTCGCCCAGCCGGCTGAGCACGTCCCTTACCGGACAATTTCCTGTGGGGTGAAAATTTTTCATTTTTTTCCTTTTTCTATCAAGCTGAAATTCAATAATAGTTACCTCTGTGTAAGTAGCTTATCCCGGAGTGCGTTCTTGTTTGTTTCGCACGGAACGTCTACATTTGCTGCACAAAGGTAATAAACTTACGAAAGGTAACTATTGTTTCACTTAATAATTACAATTATGTCAAAAAGAGTAGCAGTTTTAGCAGTAAATCCGGTAAACGGATCAGGTTTGTTCCAGTATCTGGAAGCATTTTTTGAAAATGGAATTTCTTATAAGGTATTTGCTGTTGCCGAAACGACAGAGATTAAGACTAATTCGGGTATTAAGCTGACGGTGGACGATGTGGTAGCCAACCTGAAAGGGCATGAGGACGAGTTCGACGCTTTAGTGTTCGGTTGCGGGGATGCCGTTCCTGTGTTCAGTGAAAACGCCGGAAAGCAGTACAACCAGGATATGCTGGCTGTCATCAAAGCCTTTGGTGATAAAGGAAAGATGATGATAGGCCATTGTGCAGCAGCGTTGATGTTTGAAATTGCAGGCGTTTCGAAAGGTAAGAAAGTAGCCGTACATCCGCTGGCAAAACCCGCCATCCAATCCGGACTGGCCACCGACGAAAAATCTGAAATAGACGGAAACTTCTACACAGCCCAGTGCGAAAATGCCATCTGGACGATGCTGCCGAAGGTGGTTGAGGCACTGAAATAAGAATAGTTTTTATATTGTCCCTCAATTTGGGGGACAATTCTGTTTCTTTCCGAACCGAAACCCTCTCTCTGCAATATACACCCCGCTCAGGATAAACACTGAACCGATCAGGCAACGACCGTGATAATTTCATCAATCACGATGGCCGAAGTGATCAGCGTCACCAGCGGAACGATATAGATATAATTTGCCGTACGGAACGGCCCCAGCTCTTTTACCGCCGTGTTCCACATGATGTAGCAAAGCATCGACGCTACCACTCCCAGAAACAGCAGGTTAGCTGCACTACCGGGTTGAAGAGGATCGTGGTATCCGTATTCAACGGATGAACCAAAAACATCGGTGTCAGCGTGACAAGCCCGTAGAAAAACACTTTCCGCGTAATCAGCAATGTCGGATAACGGTTCCCCATCTGTTTCAGTATCAGGCAGTAAAACGCCACATCAATGCGGCAATCAACGTAAGCATATCTCCCAGCGGATTGATTTTCAGCAGGAAACTACCGTTGAACACCACAAATGCCACGCCGATCAAGGCCATGACCGAGCCATATATCAGGTTCGGTTTTATCTTTTCCTGCCGATAGAAAAGCAACGAAAGAAATGCCGTCAGGATAGGGGCTGTACAGATAATTAGCGACACATTCGAGGCCAGCGTGATGCCTAAAGCCGTGTTTTCAGTAATAAAATAGATCGATCCCCCGCAAAGTCCGGCGGCAACGAACATAAGCTCGTCTTTCTTACTCCGGGCAAACAACACCTTCGGCGAGATAAACCAGATACATATATAAGCCAGCGCGAAACGGTAAAAGAGGATGTCGACCGGCGAAAGCCCGTGGTGGATCAGTACTTTTGTCGATACGAATGTAGTACCCCAGATAATAACCGTTATGATCGCGATCAGGTGATACCAGTAAGTCAGATTTGTTTTTGCCATGTTGTCGGTAAATTTCTATTAATAATTCAGGAAAATCGTACTGCAAATATATGTATTTAGTAAATCAGTTCTGGTGATTTGTTGAAAATAAGGAATTATTCCTATATTTGGAGTGAATACAGGACGTTGTATGTTTTAGGAATAACTTTGATAACGAAAATAGGAAAAAATACTATGGCTTTACTGGATCAGATTGATATTAAGATTTTACAGGCGTTGCAGAATAATGCAAAAGTGAACATGAAAGAGTTGTCGGCGGAACTGAATATCTCGAAAACTCCTGTTTACGAACGGGTGAAACGGCTGGAGGAAGAGGGGTATATCAGGAATTATGTTGCGCTGGTGGATAATAAGAAGGTAGGACTTCCGCTGGTGGTCTTCTGTAATGTTTCACTGGCGGTGCACAACGATGAGCATATCCAGCGTTTCAAAGCAGAGATACAGGAGATTGATGAGGTGATGGAATGTTATTCGATCGGCGGCATCTACGATTTTTTTCTAAAGGTAGTTGTTAAAGACCTGGCCGCATACGACCAGTTTGTCTTTAACAAGCTAACCAAAGTAAATGGCATCGTAAAGATGCAGAGTTCCTTCGTGTTGAACGAGATCAAGCATACGACCGCCCTGAAGGTAGAGTCGGGCGAGTAACGTTACCTTATGCGGTTCGCTAAAATATCGGCAAACATTCCCAGGTGCGAAGCATCGGTTCCACAACAGCCGCCACAGATTTTCAGCGGGAAATCCCATAACAGACTCAACAGTCCGTTCCTTGTTGGCTCTCCGGGTGGGGTATTGATAATTTGCTGTTTTTACCAAGAAAAGAGTTTAATTATAACCCATGATAGCATAATTATGGCTATGATAGCAGCTGAGATAAATCGTTTTATTCGTGAAATGTAGGTTTGTTCGTCTCTTTCACGTTCTTTCAATTGTTGGTTGATCTTTTCATATTCTTCGACGCTTATGTCAGGGATATGGGAAGAATATTTGGTACGCATATCTTTTCCCCGGCCGCGAAGTTGACTGAGCTTTTCGCGATCTTCCTTATTTCTTCGTATCATATCAAAAACATGGCCGGCAAAACTCATAAGCTTTTAATTAAGGATGAATACTTAACTGCATAAACTGTGTAACAAAATACGGAAAAAAATCATATTAAAACAAGTAAAACGCCTAATATGTTACTTATATATACAGGTGTTTATCTGTAGGATGTAATTACTGTTTAATTATCTGATGATGATGAAAATGCGGCTTAGTCCTGCTTCTTATATAGTCTTTCTTTTTATGCTGTTTGTCTTTTCAGCGGATATGACGGCTTCTGTTTTGCGACCGGATTCGTCCCGGGTGGGCGAAGGTGACTCTCTTGTCCGAAAATCCATTTACCCTCCCTCTGCCACGCGTAAAAGCGATCTGTATAATGTGTTGTGGGGTGAGCATTACCGTACACTTTATTCTCTCCCGATTACCGTTCCCTCCGTTACTTTGCAATCGCTGTGGGGAGGAGTGAAGGTGGTTGAACAGGCAGCCGATTTTCAAGGATTATTGCTTGAAAACAACCAACAACAACTCTGTCTTTTGAAGCCGTTAGGCGGATATACTACATTTATCGAGTCAAAATTCTTCCAGGAAGTCTATAACAAGAAGGTATTTAAAAATACTTACCTGGATCAGTTTATCGGGGATGCCTATACGATAATCAATCCCTATACCTTTATTTCCGCCGATTATCTGGCATGCTCGTCGGGGTTGAGTTCAAACAATTCGCGGATATTTTACCTGCCGGAACATTCGCCCCGTGATACGGTTGCCAACGGGACGTCTATCGAAAATAAGTTGGTCAGTGTTATTGATGTACCGGATTTCAATACCCGTCCGAATATTCTCCTGACGGAAGAGTTGCTGGATACCATACAGGCTAACAAGAATTTTCAGGTGGATCAGGTGCTTTATATCCGCGAACGCCTGCTGGATATGCTGATAGGTGACTGGAATAAAATACCCGAAAACTGGAACTGGCTGGGCCGCTCCGAAGGAGACAGTATCCTCTATGCCCCGATAGTCATAGACCGTAACCATGCTTTTACGAAGGTAGACGGTGTTTTGTTCAAACAAATGCTCCGTGTGCTGGGATTGGGTTTCATCGTCAATTACGACGCTTCCCCCAAAAGCGTCCGGAAAGAGAATACGTTGGGCTTTGCTTTGGATATGGCGCTGGCTTCCCAAAGCGACGTTTCCGTATGGACCGGACAGGCGCGATTTATCCGGCAGACGCTTACCGACTCTATCATCGACGAGGCTTTTTCAAGGCTTCCCAAAGGAATAGAAGACAAAGAGATTAAACGGATTACCCGGATAATAAAGGAAAGGCGGGAGAAGTTGGAGGTGATAGCAAAAAATTATTTTGCTTCGTTGCAACAAACTCCGGTGCTGACGGGAACCAACCGTTCAGACCGTTTCGTGATCGACCGCCATAACCCGGACAGTCTGTTCATACAGATGTACGACCAACAGACCGGACAACGGGTATTCGACCGGAAATACAGCCGGAAAAAGACAAAAGAGATCTGGCTCTACGGCCTGGAGGGTGACGACTGTTTCGAAGTAAGTGGCAGGGCAAACAAGGAGGTGCCTGTTTTCCTGATTGCCGGGAAAGGCAAGAATACCTACCGGATGGAACCGGGTCACCACATACGTGTTTATGAATATGAGTCGGGGAAGGCAACCCTCGATACCGTGCCCCATGTCAAAAAGGTATTTTCGGATATCCCTGAGATTCATCAGTACGATTATAATAAGATAAAGCATCATAAGATGTCTTTCACTCCCTGGGGAATTTACGACTCGGACAAGGGATTCAGTCTCGGAACCTTCTTTACCTATACGATGTATGGTTTCAAACGTTCGCCCTTTACCTATCAGCACCGTATCGGGTACAACTATATACAAGGCTTTGTCTATCAAGGAATTTTTCCGTCTTATGACGGGAAGAAATCGTTTAATATAGATGCAACGATCAGCTCGCGGAGGAACTTTTACAATTTCTTCGGCTTCGGAAACAATACGGACGGCTATAAGGATGCGAAGAAGAACTATAACCGCGTGCATATCCGCCAGTTCAAATTATCCCCTTCCTTCCATCTGGATTTCAGCGAAAAGGAGAGGTTGGTCGTGCAAGCCTCTTGGGAAATGTTTAAAGCCAAGGAGACCAACGACCGTTTCATTAACCAGTTTTACCCTGAGGATCATTGTATCTTCAAAACCAACCTGTTCATCGACCTCGGACTATCCTTCCATACGGAAAAAGAGATCTGTTCCTTCATCCCCAAACTGGGAGGGACGCTTACCGGAGGTGGAAGATGAACCTGAAAGATGCAAGCCGTAATTTCCCTTACGCCGAAGCATCGGTGGAGCTGGATGTAAAAATAACCGACCGCCTTACCTGGGCTACGATGGCGAAAACCCAGCAGCTTTTCAATAATAAGTATGAGTTTTACCAGGCAGCATCCACCGAATTGCGCGGTTACAGGGACAACCGTTTCATCGGGAAGCAATCTTTTTACCAGTATTCGGACATCCGGCTGGATATGGGGAAGTTGAAGAATCCGTTTACCCCGCTGAAGTACGGTGTCTTTGCCGGTTTCGATTACGGGCGTGTCTGGTTTCCCGGCGAGCAATCCAAAAGATGGCATACGTCCTACGGGGGAGGTATCTGGCTGACGTTGATTAATAAGATTACGACGAAATATTCCTGCTTCGGTTCGACCGACAGTTTCCGTTTTATGTTTGAGTTGGGGCTGGGTTTCTGATTCTCCCGGATTGTTTTTCCGGAGATATGCCTAAACAAACCCATTTGCCGGTTGTTTATTAAATAGTACATAAAATTAAAACAACTTAGGTAATGGATGTTAATAGTGAAAAGAAAATCAAGGTTCTTCCCAACGGGCCTTATGAAGTGATTGGGGATATTCCCCTGAACCAATTGCGTTATGTAAACGACCGTAAAGGTGCTTCCACCGGTTATAAGGAAATACAGAAGTATGCTCCGGAAGGCGTATATCATCTGTGCCGTTGCGGCGGT
The DNA here is from genome assembly GCF_003463685.1 of Parabacteroides sp. AM58-2XD. NCBI lineage: Bacteria > Pseudomonadati > Bacteroidota > Bacteroidia > Bacteroidales > Tannerellaceae > Parabacteroides > Parabacteroides sp. AM58-2XD. The sequence continues at coordinate 21,485 of NZ_QSDP01000058.1, read as the reverse complement.
TCGCAAAACAAACCGTTCTGCGACGGGACGCATAAGAAAAACGGCTTTAAAGGAGATACGATCGCCAGCCATGACACATACGATGAAATGTCTGTCCTTTACGAAGGGAAGGTAATCGATATGCTGGACGCCGAAAGTCTTTGCGCCGTGGCCCGTTTCTGTGATACCCACGGTACGTCCTGGGAACAAGTGGAAGAGGGCGACTCGGCCGAAACGATTGAAATCGTGAAGCAGCAATGCGCCAACTGCCCCAGCGGACGTCTCACAGCCGTCACGAAAGACGGAAAACGTATCGAACCGGAACTGCCCGAAGGTATCAGCATCCTCGAAGACGTGGCTCTCAGCGTTCACGGCCCTATCTGGGTGAAAGGCGGTATTCCGATAGAAGATGAGCACGGACGAGTTTATCCTGTCCGCAACCGTGTCACTTTGTGCCGTTGCGGTTTGTCGCAGAATAAACCGTTCTGCGACGGAAAACACATGCGTAACCAGGGAGAGCTGGACGATTAAAAAAATAGCTGCCGACCTTTTTCCGAAAAGCATGCACCCTTTTGGTAAAAAGCATGTATCCTTTCCGGAAAAACGTCGGCAGCAATCTTTCGACCGATACCTACCGGTTAAACTTTTCCTTTGATAAACTGATTGCCGATCCAGTACGTTGCCTGTTCAGCCGTGAACTTCAGAATGCAATACTCCGGATCGTCTACCCCTTTGGGAAAGTGCTCATAGAACCAATCCACCCAGAGGGTTTTCTTTTCTTCCACATCGTTTACCACTTCGATTGTGCCGGTCAGCGTAACGCTGTCGTGTCCTTCGTAGAAAGCGACTCCGGCTTTCGGGTTTTTGATAAAATCTTTTGTCTTCTCCGAGCTTGTTCCCGTTGAGAACCAGATCGTATCGATTCCTTCCGTTTTAATCTTCGACAGGACGACCGGACGCGGATAGCCCCGTTCGTCGATGGAGGCAAGGGTTAAGACTTCGCATTTATTCAGCAAATCGATCGCTTGTTGTTTGATTTTTTCCATGTTCTGATGTATTAATTTCGTTCGGCAAACATAAAGGAAACTTCCCGCTTCCTGTTGTAAAAAATCGACTTTCTTTATTCTATGTAAGTAAGCGGATCGTCTTCCGATATCGGCAAAGCCATGAAAGCAGAAGGGTTGCTCCCCGATAACTTCCTGAATTCCTTGATGAAATGGGACGGATCGTAATAGCCGCAGTCGATAGCCAATTGCTGCATATCTTCCCCCTTCATCTGTCTTAATACGCGGGTTGCATACCGGAACTTGGTGATTCTGCTGAATTCTTTGGGTGTATAGCCGGTGATGTATTTGAACTTGCGCTCGAAATGCCGTTGCCCGATGTACAATTTGTCCGTCAATTGCTGTATGGGCAGCATCCCGTTTGCTTGAACAATCAGATCGGTTGCCCGGATGATCTGCGGGTCTACCGGCTGGAGCCCCGGCAGACGGGCGATAAGATGTCTATCTATTATATGTATGCGTTCCTGCAAAGACTCCTTTTCGCATAACATTTCTGCAAAATGATCGTCGAAAAGGACATTCAACTCGGACGCATTGACCCTCGTGTCGGTAAACTCGCCTAAAGGCATCCGGGCAAAAGCCGCCAAGCCGCAGGGGGAGAAGCGGACACCCATCATATGAAGGCGGGTAGAGCGGGTCACCAGCTCCGAATAAACTCGCATCGGACCGACAAAATAGAAACGGTAAGGCTGCATCAGCATCTCTCCGTTCAGGGGTTGCGACGGTTCCTCGATAGAAAAGATAAAGTCCGTGCAGCCGTCGGGTAGTATCTTATAGCGCATATCGTATTCGGTTTCACCTTTGAACTCCCAGTATTTGTCAATATAGGGGGCAAGTAGTTGGCATGGAGGATATTCCTGATACATAACGGTCTACACGGTTTTATAGGTTTCGCTGGATACTCAATCCTTTTTCCAGCGTTTTAATTGGGGGAAATAATACTGCATTCCCGCCAAGGCTTCCTCTTTGGTGTAGCTTTCACCGTTTTCATGTTTGAAGGAGTCTGAATACTGGAGGCAGGTCTGGATCATCTCTTCCATCGTAACGTCTTGTGTGAACTGGCCATCCTTGAAACAGTAAGCACAATATTCGTTGTTCTTACTTCCGTCCTGGTTTGTTCCATAATCCGTATCAGAAACTAGCGGCATACCGCAACTTTGGCAATAAATAGGGTCCATACTCTTAAATTTATTTATAAGGTTCTTAAATTAGGACAAATATAGAATTATTTTTCAGATTTAAAATAATACCTTTGAAGACTTTAAATTTTATAGACCATGGTAAATAGAAGAAATTTCCTGAAAAGTGCTTCTTTTCTAACTCTTGGAGGGTTAGTAGCCGGAAAGGCAGAAGCGTTACAGGCAGCCACTCCCGTTCGTACGGAAACGACCGCCAAAAAAAGTATCGGTTTGCAGATTTATTCTTTAGGAGGCGAGTTAACTAAAGATGTTCCTGCCGGAATGAAACAACTTAAACAGATGGGTTATTCTACCCTTGAACTGGCAGGTTACAATAATGGCAAGATCAATGGTGTCGATATGATGGAATTCAAGAAGATGGCAGAAGATGCCGGATTGAAGATCACCAGTTCCCATGTGAATCCTCCGACAGGCGAGTACACGCCGGATACCCGCAATACAATTATGGAATATTGGAAAAAAACGGCAGACGATCATGCCAAGTTAGGTGTGAAATATCTGGTTCAGCCCGGACAACCACGCACCCGTAGTGTGGAAGAGGTTGCTTATGTTTGCGATGTATTCAATGAAGCTGGAAAGATTGTCAAAGCAGCTGGTATTCCGTTCGGTTATCATAATCATGATTTTGAGTTTGCCAAAGTAGTTCCGGGAGGTACGGGAGCTGTCTTTGGTCGCCATAATAAAGGCGAAAAAATCTATGATCTTTTTTTGAAAGATACGGATCCTGATTTGGTATTTTTCGAAATGGATGTGTACTGGACGGTGATCGGGCAGAATGATCCGGTGGAATATATGAAGAAGTATCCGGATCGTATTAAACTGTTGCATATTAAAGATCGCGCCATTCTGGGACAATCCGGCTTCATGAACTTTGAAATGATTTTCAAACAGGCGTATCAGATTGGAGTGAAAGAATATTATGTGGAGCTGGAAGGTATGCCGGATGGCCGTACCCAGTTTGCTGGGGTGAAAGGCTGTGCGGATTATCTGTTAAAAGCAAAGTTTGTAAAGTAAGTAAAGTCTCAATTATATATAAGGTACGAATGAAAGCCAGTCTGTTGCAGGACTGGCTTTTTTGTCGGGATATAACTTCGGTCATCTGCCGGTTTGTTAAGGACTACCCGGCAGTCAGTGCTGTAAACCCTTTAGATGCTTCTCTTTTTATCATATTCCTTATTCGTATCACAGCTGTGAAACAGAAGAAATCCAACTGTGATACAAACGGAATCCATCTGTGAAACAAAAGGAACACAGTTGTGATATGCAATAGGAGTGTGGTGTGGAAAAATTCCCCATTTCCCCATTGATTCCCCACCACACTTCTGCGGTAGAGTGAAATTGGAAATGTTGTGAAATAATCTTTTATTATCTGACAACTAGTTTGTTAGTGATTATTTCTCTATTCCTTGCTGTTTTTGGCACGTCGTTTGCAGTGTAAGTAGGTGTTGGGGAGACAAACAAGTTTCCCTCTATGAATATGATGATGAAGTTTAGAATTTAGAATAAGTGTAAGTATCTATCTCCCGATATTGTTTTCTAATATGTATTAGATTAGCAAAAACTTATCGATTGATAAAAGCCGTTCCGCCTGAGAAGGTAGAACGGCTTCTTTTATTTTATAGTTGCAGGGAGTTGGATAACTTTTCAAGCCATGCAGGCAGCATGTTCAGGTGGTTGATGCGCTCTTCTATATAAGAAGGGGCGAACAGGTTTATTTGTAAATCCTTGCATTTCTCCCGCAGGTTGTCTTCTACCGGATAATAACTGGCTAAAACGGCTAAAGAAATATCTCCGCCATATGTTTCGCGCACCGCATCAATCTTATAAATATCATTTTGGGTGACTTGTCCTGATTTACATTCGATAAAGATTAGTTTCTGTTGGTTGTTCAGCAGTACATCTACTTCATTCTTTGTCCTTGGATTGTTTCCCTCTGTCTGAAACAGGACGCTTTGCCATACCTCTGGGCTGTTGGGACGTTTTTGGCTCCATGATCTGACTTTGTGTGCTACCAGTGTTTCCCACCAGCGTCCTTTGAAAAACAACATGCAGGCGTTCGGTGTCATTAGCCTGAGCAACACACGGTTCTGTTGGGCAACAAGAAAAGTACCTTGCCTCTGTTTGAAACGCAGTCCGTTTTTGAAAACACGTGATGCCGGAAGGCGTGACAGTTCCCTGTTACAGAAGATGTTGAAGAACATCTGTATCATGGTATGCTCTTTCGGATATTGTTCGATGAACTGTTTGATCAGGCCGGAAGCCTGCACGTCGGTATTACTCAAGTGTTTGGCGTCCTGATATTCTGTCAGGATATTTCCGCTCAGTCCCAGTATCTCCTTGTTATCCAGTTGGCTTTTCATCGGGTATTTCTCAAAGCTGTCCAGTCGGATCAGTTCGCCCAATTGTGACAGGTAAAAGGCTGGGACGCTGTATTCTTTTGCGATGGTGAAAGCTGCGAATGCCATTACTTTGGTACCTTCCGACAGGTTGTAGGCAAATTCGGCGGAAGGATACGTTTGGTGTATTTTGCGGCAAACGTTACGGACATGTTCTCCGTCGTATGGTTCGGTCCGGTATAATGTCCGGCGGATGCCGTCGGGAAGGAGCGGAAATAGGGGAGCTGCCACCTCTTTTGTCTCATTCGTGCAAAGCAAATGCACATGGTCGGGCCCGAATTCTTTGATTCCGTGATAAACGGAGGTTATATCTTTGCCAAGTAATATGATCTGATGTTTCATGTTTTAAATCATGTATTAATTAAGGTTCTAAATGTAGTATTAATTTCGATATAATTCATATCTTCGTTGCCTAATCAATCGCTGTATATATAGCAAATGGAAATTTTTATTATTATCGGCCTTATCTTGTTGAACGGTATTTTGTCTATGTCTGAAATTGCTCTGGTGTCTGCCCGCAAGGCCCGGCTGGAACTGGATGCAAAAAGAGGTAATAAATCAGCGCAAACAGCTTTGAAGCTGGCTGGAGAACCCGACCGGTTTTTATCAACTATCCAGATCGGAATTACGCTAATCGGCATCCTGACCGGTTTGTATTCAGGAGAGGCGTTTGCTTATAACCTGGCAGAAGTGGTACGTCATGTGCCTGTGCTGGAGCCTTATGCACTGGGAGTATCTAAAACAATAATCGTTATAATTGTGACTTATCTGACCTTGATTATGGGTGAACTTGTTCCGAAGCGTATCGGTATGGGGTATGCCGAACGGGTTTCTATGTTGGTCGCTAAGCCGATGTACTTTTTATCGAAGCTGGCTTTGCCTTTTGTCTGGTTATTGTCGAAGAGCACTTCCCTTGTTATAAAAATTACCGGAATTAAAGCAAACGAAGAAAATAAAGTAACGGAAGAGGAGATCAAGGCGATTGTCAAAGAAGGCTTTGACGGAGGTGAAGTGCAGGAAGTGGAACAGGATATCGTAGAACGTGTGTTCAACCTGGGAGACCGTAATGTCGGTTCGATCATGACACACCGGAGCGATCTGGTATGGCTGGATGTCACCGACAGCATTGAGAAAATCCGTGAAAAGGTACAGGAAAACCTGTTTAATATATATCCGGTAGCATCCGAGAAGTTTGATAATATCAAAGGTGTTGTTTATCTGAAAGACCTGTTCGGCCGGATTGACGAACCTGACTTTTCGTTGGAAGAGGTAATACGTCCCGCCCAATACCTTCCCGAGAACCAGAGTGTGTATAATGCTTTGGAGCAGTTTAAGGAAGCACGTGTTAAATATGGTATTGTTACGGATGAATTTGGAGGAATCCAGGGAATTGTTACCCTGAAAGATATTATGGAAGGGCTGATCGGACAGGTTCCGGAAGTGGGAGAGGAGGCCGAGATCGTGCAGCGTGCCGATGGCTCCTGGTTGGTTGACGGACAGTATAACTTCTATGATTTTCTGGAGTATTTCGATATGGAAGATCTGTATGCCGAACACGATTATAATACGTTGAGTGGTCTGATCCTGGAAATTCTTGAACGCGTTCCGAAGACCGGTGAGACGCTGACCTGGCTGACCTTTGAATTTGAAATCGTAGATATGGACGGTGCACGTATCGACAAGGTGCTGGTGAAGAAGATCGATTGAAAATCTTTAATAAAGGTTTATTGTGGAAGGATTTATTCTTATATAGACCAACTAGATTATTCAGGAATAAATCAAATCAAAAGAATCAATTATAACAGTCAAAGATTTTGCCTTTCTAAGATTGGATTCTTTCTCATACTCGGATAATAGAATGATGTATATGATTGTTGGGACTATAAACCAATCCCAAGTGAGTCGATGGCAGATGCTACGGAAAGATCTATCGGCAAACGAATTTGTTTTGTTTTTGACAATAAAGTTATCACAGACCCGAAGGTAAATGCACGGATAGAAAGTGGTGCTTTCTCTATCTTTACTTATGCGAAGCAGGTTTGAAAAGCACCCTTCTTTTGTAATCAAAATAAGGGACTTTTGTATTCAAAACATATATGTTTATTAAGAAATCTAAGTGATTGATTTTATCTTTTTGAAAATCAAAAAGTAAGGGCTAATTTCAAAGGTAACAGGTAACACATTAGTAGCAAAAGTCTTGCTGCATATTGCGTTTCTCTGCATAATTTCAAATATCTCTATCACAAAGATAGTCAATATTTTCGGGTGCAACAAATCAATCGAAAACTTTTAATTAAGGGCCGGCATTATTTGCTGGTCCTTTTTTTTTGCAGAAAATTCGAAGGCATATCGATACTTTTTAAAATCTAAAGACAACTTCCAATCCTGCCGCATTTTATTCGGGCAAACAAAAAAAATAAAAGAAATAGGTATTGATAATAAGTGTATTACAGATAAAAAATAGGGCTGGCGGTATCCGTCAGCCCTATTTTTACATTTCCTTTTTCCCAAACTTTGCGGCAGAAAGAAGGATAAATGACGAACGAAAAAGAACAAAAGATGGAAGCAGGAAATGAAGACATCGAAATGCTGAAAGCATTAATCCAGAAGAGCTTCTCCGAGCAGCGGGAGCTCATCACCCGGCTGGAAACGGCACTGGATGCCATGACCAGCTTTAATGGCAAACAGATGCTGGACAGCCGTGACATGCGCCTGCAGCTGAAAGTCTGTGACCGGACCCTCATCCGCTGGCGTAACTCGGGCAAGCTGCCTTATTTCAAGCTGAGCGGCAAGATATACTTCTGGGCTTCCGATGTATACCGGTTCCTCCGTGAGGAATACAGGGACGAAAGTCCGGACATCAGAAATAACAAACCCGTAAAAAAATCATAGAAGATGGAAAATCAAAGTAAAGTCATCATGATCGAGCGCAACAAGTTTGCGTCTCTTGTCAAGGCGCATCGCAAATGCCTGCAGATGCTGAGTATCCTGGCCTATGCCTGCGCGACGAAGGAAGTGCAGCTAACCTTCACATTGGAAGAAATCTGCGAACTGCTGCAGATAAGCCGTGAGGAAGTGGAAAGACAAAGACAGAAAGGCTACATCCGTTTCGTCCACCGGAACGGTATGACAGTCTATGAAATCACCGACATCCTCCGGCTCAAGAACATGCTTGAGATGGGGGGCGTCTACCGGAAGATAGACGAGAAAGCCTTCATTCTGGAAGTGGCGGAGAAAGAAAAAAAAGAAACGGAACCTTCAATCAGATAATAAATATGAGACAGCTGGTACACGCCTCGCTTTTCAGCGGGTTTGGTGCGGCAGATCTTGCCGCCGAATGAATGGGATGGCGCAACGCCTTCCACTGTGAGATAGATGAGTTTTGTAACCGAATTTTAAATTACTGGTTCAGCCATGCAAAAAGTTATACGGATATTACAACTACGGATTTTCGGGGATGAAGGGGACGGATCGACATCCTCACGGGAGGTTTTCCATGCCAGCCCTTTTCCGTTGCCGGCCGGCGAAAGGGTGCGGAGGACAGCCGTTACCTCTGGCCTCACATGCTCCGTGCCATTCACGAGATCCGGCCCGGTTGGATTGTTGGTGAGAACGTTGGTGGCATCCTCCAGGTGGTACAGCCCGGCAAGGCGGCTCACGTGGGATGTCAGCCCTCTCTGTTCGGAGAGGATCAGCCTGTATACCGTAAGCGGGAGGAATACGTCGTCGAGACCATCTGCCGTGATCTTGAGCGTGAAGGATATACCGTCCAGCCGCTGCTTATTCCGGCTTGTGCCGTCGGTGCCCCGCACAGAAGGGACCGTGTATGGTTTGTTGCCCACGCCGATAGCCTCGGACTTCAAGGTAAGGGGACCCGGAAGCCAACAGAAGGGCCTGCCGGAGATCATCCGCGAGATGCTGCTGCCCACCCCGACAGCAACGGAGATCCACCACTGGCAACGGGTGGAACGTTGGAAACGTCAGGGGCGCACCTCCATGCACGAGACGGAAGACGGGGAGAAGAATCCCAACGGCCTGACGGACTTCCTTGACTTCCACGGGCTGCTCCCGACCTTGGAGCACATTGGGAGGAAGGGGAAGAACCCGCGGCAGGGCGGCCTTCCCGATTCCTTTGCCCAAACTGGGAGGAGTTTCCAACTCAATCCCCTGTTTGTGGCCGAGATGATGGGGTTCCCCACGAGCTGGACGGTATTACCTTTTCTTCCTGGCGGCAGCAGTCCGTCAAGGGATACGGGAACGCCATCGTCCCCCAGGTAATCCATGAGATATTCAAAGCGATAGAATCAACCTATAAACAGTAAACGACATGCGCACGTTAGTCATAACAGAACATCCCGAGTTCGGCAAGGTCCGGACCGTGGAAGCCGGAGGCAGGGTCTGGTTTTGCGCCAGGGACGTGGCCTCGGCATTGGGATACGCCAATCCCAAGGATGCCGTCAACCGGCATTGCAGGCCGAAGGGGGTATGCGTCCACGACCTCCTGACGGCAGGCGGCCGACAGAAAGTGAAGTTCATCGACGAGGGGAACCTGTACCGCCTGATGGCCTGTAGCCGCCTGCCCTCGGCCGAGAGGTTCGAAAGCTGGATCTTCGACGAGCTGGTCCCCCGCACGCTCAAGGAGGGCGGCTATCTGCTGGGAAAAGAGGGGGAAACGGACGCGGAACTGCTCTCGCGGACCCTGCAACTGGCGGAGGCCAAGCTGAGAGAGCGTGACCGGTACATATCCGGACTGGAAAAGGAAAACGCGCTGAACGCCCTTAAATTGAGCCTGCAGGCCCCGAAAGTACGTTATTTCGACGAGGTGCTCCACTCTCCAAGCACTTACACGGTCACGCAGATCGCCAAGGAGTTGGGCATGAGCGGCAGGGAGCTGAACCGGAGGCTGAAGGCTCTCGGTATCCAGTTCCGCCAAGGCGGAACCTGGCTGCTTACCGCACGTTATCAGAAGGAAGGATACACACGGACCCATACGCACAGCTGGCAGAGCCGCTGCGGGGAAACCGGTACGGCCATGCATACGGTGTGGACCGAGAAGGGCCGTCTGTTCATCCACTGCCTCTTCAGCAGCCTGTCTCTCTTTTAACCTTTCGCCGCTGGCGGCAACAAAAAAAGGGCTGTTCCCCGTTATTTGGGAGAACAGCCCTTGAAATCTCCGTCCCGGACCTGGTTTATTTATCAAGGCATGTCTACCGAATGGTCCGCTCCCCTGATGGAGCTGTAGTCCCCCCGGATCACTTTCCGCATTGACTTCAGGATATACTTGCACGTGCACGTATATCGGAAAAGCCGAAGCCCAGCCAGCCGTCACTGAAATGCGCTTTTATACATTGGGTATTCCTGATATACCCCATATAATACATCTTGTCACCGCCGACCTCCCTTGCTTCCACTTGCACCTCGTAATATTCGCCTTCGTGCTCCACGCAGGCTTCCCACAGGCAGGTTTCCGTGTCTGCTTCCGGGTAAGACTCCCAACGTCTTACGCTATGCTCCACAATCCTCATGTCCAGTTGTTTTTATTTCACAAAGTAAAGCGGCCATCCTGACCTTTCATAATGATATAACTCTCATTATCCATAACTTAACTTTATTTTTCTTTATTCCCGTACTCATCCGGGAACGGGAAGGCTATAGTTTTGGCCCCCTCCGGTTTTCCTTTTCCTTGAGTGTCCGGGTATCCCGCCGCGTCTCCTGCTGCCGTAGCGTGTCGGCAAGTATCCGGATGAAATGCCCGTAATCCTCCACGAGCTGCTGGACGCATTCGAGCCGCAGCGTGTGTGCCATGTTCGCCATCGGGCTTGTACTGCGGGCGGCGATGTCCTGCCTGAGCAACGTGTCCAGGCAGACATTCTGCCTCTTTTTCAGATACTCCAACACTTTTTCCGGACTGCCCGATTCCCTTGCCTTCTTTCTCAAGTCCCTGAAACATTTGTACAGGTAATACTCCTTGTACGCCTCTTCCGCGTGTGACTCGAAAAAGGAGAGGTAATCCTCACCGGCTTTTGCCGCCTTGTTCTGGATCTTTTCGTCCAGGAGTTCCATTTTCTCATTCAGCCGGTCCATAAACCGGACCATGCCTGGGTTCTGTCTTTCCATACCTTATCGTTTTAATCCGTTCGTCCTATGTTTTACGGGTTGTCTGTTTTCCTTTTTCACGTCCTCTTCCGGCTGTCCGAGGGAAAGGATACGCGAGAACTCCATGCAATCTTTCAGCACCTGCCGCGAGCATTCCAGCGACAGCGCGCGGCAGGTGTCCGCCATCGGGTGGGTGCCGCTTCCCGCCGGCGTTCCGCCCGTCAGCCTTTCCCTGTGGTACATGGCGATATCCCCGAAATACCTCTTCAGATCCTCCACGTCATCCGTCCTGCTGACTTTATTACGTAACAGGCGGTAATGCCCGCGCAGTAGCTCCCCCTTGTACAGGTACGCGGCTTTCCACTCAAAGAAACGGCAGTAGTCCGTAGAGGCGGACTCCAACCCCTCGCGCATGACATTCTCGACGGCTGCGATCTTGTTGTCCAGCAATTTCCGTAGTTTGCGGACGCTCCAGTTTTCCTGCCTCATATACGTTACATCTTTAATCCGTCCGGCCTCTTTCTTTCAGGGGCCTTCTTCGTTTTTATCTCCTTCTGGGGAGCCTTCATGGACAGAAGCCGTTCGAAGCCAGCATAATCCTTGACCAGTCCCTGCATACATTCCAGCCGGTAGGTATGTGCCAGATTGAAAATATCGTCCGTGCTACGCCTGCGGATACTCCCGCTGACCAGCTCCTTCAGGCATTCCTCCCGTTTATGCTGTATATATCCATGCACCTCCCCGGGAGCTTCCGCCACCCTGATTACCTGCCGGAGTTCCCCGTATTGCTTTACCATGAAATGGGACTTGAACAGCTCCTCCCCGTTCCACGCAAAATGATAAAGGTAATCCCGGTCCAGTTTATCCCGGTTCTCCTTTATATTTTTTTCCTCGTTCCGTATCCGCATGTCCAGATACTCGGCAAGCTGCTCCATGCCGTATTTTTCCTGTTCCGTCATATTCTATAATACTTTTTTTTCCACTGTCACGATCGTATCATTATGCCACCCGCCGTGGGCGACCAATAGAATCTCTATGATTTCAAAACCGTATTTCTTGCCTATTCCACCAGAGTTCCATCCGCAGGTGATTACAATGCCTCCTTTTTTTACAATTCGACCGATGGCCTCTTTCTGCCTGCTTCAGTATGAAGCCTGGGTGGTTTGCATATTGACCGTGATCCCTAACGCTTTATAACATTCCGCAACTTGCCGTGGAGAATAAGGAGGATCATATAGAACCGTATCCACACTATCCGGTTTAAATAAATTCAGGAAATCCGTGGCATCCATATGAAAATCAGTATCATACTGGGGATCAATATCATTCGTTACGTTCGCAAGCCTGTTCCCGGCCGCAAACGGATCTATGGTATAGCCGTTTGCGTATTTTTGAATGAGTTCCCGAATAGGCTTGATACTGAATGTACGACTGTTGGGCATTTGCCAAACTCTCCTAATCAACATATGGTTCCTTATTTTTAACGATGTTGGTTATATCTTTATCCTCGATGGAGAACGGGATGTCCAGTGTCCGTTCCACGCCGAAGTTGTCCACCGCCACGAAGCGGATCCCGGGATTGTCCCCACCCGTGTTCCGGTAAAAGAGGGTGAACACCTGGCGGCGGATGTCCGTCGTGTCCAGCCCTGCGATGCCGGAGAGCTCCGTCAGCTCGCGGTTCACCAGTCTGGTGCCGTCCGCGGCGAACACCTCACCGTCACCCTCCAGCTGTATGTATCCGATGCGGTAACGGGCCTCGCGATAATCCCCCTCGCGGTTAAGCGTCAGACGGATCTCCACCGTCTCATCCGGCTCAATACCTTCTTGCAGGTACCAGGAAGAGAGCGAGAAGTCGTATGCCTGCCGCACCTCCAGACGGTCGTCGCAGCCGGCAAGGGTGCACGCCAGCAGGGCCAGCGCGCATCCCATGATGAATGTTCCTAATTTCATTGTTTCCAGTTCTTAAAAGATTAATCGATGATATATTTCAGTCCGACGGCCACTACCGTATGGAAATGTCCTACGGACGATCCGAAGAAGACACGCTGCCGGACATTGAAAAGAAAAGCCCAGCGGTCGGTCAGGTACGCCTCCATCTCGAATGCCGGGGCGAAGCCGTAGATGAAGGCCCCCTTGTGCAGCAGGGTCGCCCCGTCATAAAGGAGCCTGCCATTCCGGTTTATCCTCTCATAACCGGCCAGCGCGGACAGGCCGGCGGAGAGGAACACGTTCCTGCCCCTGTCCGAGAGGAACGGGAAGAGACAGCCCGCCTCCGCGGTGAACTGCTCCTTGGGAACCGCTATTTTCTTATAGGCGTAATGCTTCTTCACATAATCCGCCCCGAATACCCAGCGCGAGCGGTTGCGGTTGTAACGGCTCAGGGCCAGTCCGATCTGGAAATTCCCCCTCAGGTGCCTTACGTTCCTTCCGAAGTCATCCACGCCGCCCAGCCTCAGTTCAAGCCCCGTCTGCCCGGCAGGTAGCGTTGGGCGGAAACCTTGCCCGCCAAAGAGGACAGGAAGGCGCACATCATTATTATAAACAGATATTTCCTCATAGAATTACTCCTTTATCAGTTCGTCCACCAGTCCGGCGTCCACCAGGTCGCTGTTCTCGATATGGAACCGCTGGTGGCGTCCGCCGCCTTTTTCGTAAATCTCCACCTCGATGAGCTTGTCATCGGGGATGACCACCTTGTGGAAAGCATAGACGATGCGTCCTTTCCCCTTGCCCTCTATGCGCCTCAGCTCGTTGAGCGCGCGCACCGGCTCGATGTAGGTCTCCTGCTGTGCCGTTCGCTTGGCCACTTTCTTGTCCACCACCTTGAAGCGCACGAAGTCAATGTCGAAGGGCACATGCGAGGAGTTGGCCAATGAGATGTGGAGGAACAGCAGGTCCTTATGCACATAGATGCCCTTGAGCAGGGCCTGCATCCCGAACTGGCGGCAACCGATATGCTTCACGTCCCTGCGGTCCAGACGGTGTACGGTGTACATCAGGCTGGCGATGACCGAAGGGTCCTCCTCGCCGAGCTCGGTCACACGGACGGCGCTTCCCTCAGTGGAGGATTCTGTCGGAAACCGGCTGTCCATATTGATGTTCAACGCTTCCGGCTCCTCCTCGTAGGAGACGAGGAACGAATAGAACGATCCGTCGCCCGTGATGACCGAGAAGTTCGTCTCGCCGGGGAAATCCCGGACGGCCGCCTTTACGCGCACCACGTTCTCCACGCCGTCCGCCTTGCCCGCGATGATGTCCGTGCTGCCCAGGTCGACATAGCGGACCTCCGAGGGGAAAAGGATATGAACCGTCTTGCTGAAGGGCACGCCGATCCTGTAGGGCGTGATGTGCTGGCCGGCGGTCAGGATCCTGACTCCGCCCTCCGGCTTGCGCTCCTGCGCCCGGCAGGTCATCCCCGCCAGCGCAGCCATGATTAAAAGAATGAATGTTCTCATCTTGAATGATTGCTTAAAAATTACAGTTAAACCTTGTTATTGCTTTTTTGTGACCAGTAACACCTTGTACCCGGCCTTCAGCTTTACCTTGACCGCCTTGACCCGCTGCGAGATGAACCGTGTCCCGCCTTGCAGGACACCCCGCGTGAGGTCCATCGCCACCTGCTGCCCGGCGGAACCGGCGAAGGAGATGCTGCCTCCCATGCTCTGGCTCACGTCCCCCAATACTTCCTTGGCGGCCGTCCGGCTTTCCGATCCCGGCACGAAGATGCCCCGCTGCCCGTCAATGTCATATGTGGCCAGTTCTACCGGGATGATATTCCCGGCATATTCGATGCTGCTTACCAGGATGTCCAGACGTTCCCCCCGGATGTCGGCCGTACCGGTCACCAGGCTGTTGGCCGGCACAGTGACACTTCCGGCCTGCAGGGGCTCGAGCAGGCGCAGCTTCACCCGTCCTCCCTGCTCGAGGGTCTGATTCTCGGAGATGCAGGCCGGGATGGTGTTCATCCCCATCCGGTAGCTGCTGCCCACCGCCGTGTTGAAACCGTAGTTCCTCTCCACGGCCAGTGAGGCGACAAACGCGGAATCCGTCAGCGGCTGCTCCAGGGCGGAGGTCGTTCCGCTCTCCGCCCGGCTGACGGGGACAGGCTCCGGCTTTTCTTCCTCCTTCGCCTCGCCGGGCGAGCCTTCCGGGTTGGGGGTCAGGTACCTGGCGGCCATCCGGTAGGACTGTTCCATCATCCGCTCGCGGGATTCCGCTCGCCGGTTTTCCGCTTCTGCCTCTTCCAGCCGGCGGTTCAGCTCATCCACCTTCTGTTCCAGGCCGCCGGCCGTTTCCTGCGGTGTCTCGTAGAAACTTTCCAGCTGCTCCGTGATCTTCTCGTAAGTGTCCGCCGACTGCCGTATGCTGCCGTTTGGAGCGGTGACGCTGTCCGTTTGCCCCTTACCTTCCAACAACCTTCCGGCAAGGTCGGAAAGCGACTGCATCCGTCTGTCTTTCTCGCGACGGGCCTGCTGTCTTTCATAAACGTCCGTTTTATTCCCTTCCAGTTGGACCGCTGCCGGGTCCGGTACGTTCACGTTGAATCCGGAACCGCCCGCCACCGTTTCCCCGCTGTCACCGGAAGGGGCGAATATTCAGT
The DNA here is from genome assembly GCF_003463685.1 of Parabacteroides sp. AM58-2XD. Taxonomy (NCBI): domain Bacteria; kingdom Pseudomonadati; phylum Bacteroidota; class Bacteroidia; order Bacteroidales; family Tannerellaceae; genus Parabacteroides; species Parabacteroides sp. AM58-2XD. Next base: position 6,151 of record NZ_QSDP01000058.1, on the reverse strand, counting down.
AGAGGACAGCAAGGAATACCAGCACGAAGACCGGTATGACGATGTATTTCCTGCGGCGCAGGATTTCCTCCCCGCTAAGCCGCTTTTCCGTTCTTGTCCCTTCGGAGGGGACGGAACCGGCTTCCGCCGGCCGTGTGCCTTCCGGGGCTTCCCCGGCGGGCACGTGTCCTTCTTCCATGTTACTTTTCCTGTTTTCCATTCTGCTGGGGTTGTTTAATGGTCCGGTAAATACTTGTTACTTGTCCTTTCAGGGGATCGGGCAGCCTGCGCAGGGTATCCGTGAGGCTGCCTTCCTCGAAGGGAAGCTCCATGCGCTCCCTTGCCGGTGTCAGCCGGCCGGCGGCGCGCAGCAGGACGATACCCGATGCGACGCAGGTGAAGGCCAGCATCGCCACGAGGATGCCCCGTCTCTGTTTCTCGGAAAGGCCGTCCAGATATGCCTTCAACCTTTCCCTTGCCGTTGATTTTATATCCATTTTCCAGATATTATTGAATGATTGATTACTGCGGGACACCGTTACCTTTCCACGGTACGCAGGTCCCTGTTTTCCAGAATCTCGAAATGCTCCGCAAGGAACCCTTGCGGGTTGTTGTCCGAGCGGACCGTGCTCTGCAGGCGGCAGCGTGTCACCAGGGAGCGTTCGGTGATGTTGCTCCCCCGGATGATCATCTGCCTGGCATAGGTGGTGACGCGGTAGGGATAGCTGTCGAAATCGCAACTCATGCTGTCCACCACCACCGTCTGGTTGACGTTCCCGCTGATGAGCCGGTTATAGAACCCTTTCTCGTTCCAGTCCCGGTAATACCCGTACAGGCTCTTGTCGGCCAGGTACATCGCCCGGTTTATGTTCGACTCGATGGCCGCCTTGTCGGGGGCCAGCGTGAAGAACAGCTCGTGCAGGCGGCGCACGTGCTCCCTCGCTTCCACCGGGCGGTTGCGCGCGGCGTCCTGCGAGAGGGCCATGATGAGCGACTTCCCCTCGTCCAGCACGTAGATCTTCTCCCGCTGCTCCTCGGCGAACCGGTAGGACTTCCAGACGGAGAAAACGCTCAGGAGGGTACAGGAGGCGAGGAAGACGAGGCTGAACAGGCGGATCTGCCTGAACGAGGACTCGATGTTTTTTAAGCTCTTGAATTCCATGTCTTGAAATGAATGAATGTTATTATTCAGTCGTTTTTACTTTTTCAGCAGCACTCCGGCCACGTTGCCCGTGGATGCCCCGGCTACGGCCCCGCCCACGTTGGCGGCCTTGCTTGCCGTGTTGTTCATGTTCCGGTTGTACGCCCCCATGCCTCCGGCCTGTACCACCCAGTTCGCCACGGTAGGGACGCAGAAATATCCCACCAGCCCTATGAGCATGAACACCAGATAGATGGCTGTCGATCCGTCCGGGGAGAAGACGCTCAGGGATCCCGGATCATTCCCATCTCGCTTTGCAGCACCAGCGTCTGTATCCTGGCGAGCATCACCCCCAGCAGGTCGGAGATGGGCAGCCAGAGATATACGCTGATATACCGTGCCAGCCACTGGACGAGCGTGCCCTGGAAACCGTCGAAGACCGAGATAGCGAAGGCTATAGGCCCCAGCACGGAGAGGACGATGAGAAAGAAGGTGCGGATCGTGTCCACCACCAGCGAGGCGGCGCGGAAAAGGAACTCCATCACCTTGCGCATGATGGTCTGCACGATGCTTTGCAGGGAGAAGGAGTAACAGGTGTGGGACATCCGCTGCATCACCGCGTAGTCCTCCCCGTTCCAGCCCATGTCGGCGATCTCCTTCTCCAGCTCCTCGTCCGTGGGATTGAACTCCCCGGTCACGGCCACCTTCAGGGGCATCTCGGAGAGCAGCCTGTCCTTTTCCTCCTGGAACTTCCTCACGTCGAAGGTCTGGTCGTGGAGCATGGCACCCGTTCCCTGCACGACGGGGCTCAGGATACCGTTCAGGCTCCCCAGCACGATCACGTCAAAGAACAGGATGCAGATGCCCAGACAGAAGGGGCGCAGCATGCCGAACACGTCCACCGGCTCGGCACGCGAGAGGGACTGCCACACGCGGTAGGCTATGTAGAAGAGCGCGCCCAGGGCGGCGATGGCCGTGGCCAGCGTCATCATCGGCTGGCAGAGTTCGGTCATCTCGTCATACAGCCGGCGCAGGATACCGTGCAGGCTGTCGAAAGATAGGGATAGTAATACCATATAGTCTGTATCTTTTTAAAGGTTTACCAATAGCGTTCGTTCTCCCCGTAAAGTTTCAGGACCTGCTCGGTCTCGCCCTTCTCCCTGGCCCGCAGGTAGGAGACGCGCAGGTTCTTTCGGGTATAGTAGTTCACCAGCGTCCTGTAATGTCTCATCTCGCGGTACACCCTTTCTATGAGGTCCAGCCGTTCCTTGTCGGTCATGGACATGCCGGTGGGGTTGATGATGTCCTTCAGCCCGGCCACGGACGCGCTGCTTTTCTTCATGATGTTGTTGTAGCCGAAGGCGATGGCCTCCAGCTCCCGCTGCGTGTAGTTCCCGTCGGTGAGCATCTTCCCGTAGTTCGTCACATAGCTCTCCGAGATTTCCGAGAGCATCAGCACGGACTCCTTGACCTTCAGGCTCCCGCTCACCAGCGAGTTCACGCTCTTGAGCATGTCGTAGTATTTCCGGCTTTGCTCATAGATCTTCGAGGCCTCCTTGAAGGTGGACATGGCGTTCTGCGCCGTCTCGGAGGTCTCCACCATCTCGTTGACGCTGTTCACGATTCCCTGCGCCAGATTGCCCGGGTCGGTCACCACCCATTGCGCGTGCATGGCCGGTACGGTAAGTAAAAAGGCGCACAATGCGCTGAAAATTTTTCGTCTCATTGAATCGTTCTTTTAAATGTTTTACAAAGATTATTTCCTGCCGCTGTTCTTTTCGGCGGCCAGTACCCGTATGGCCTGTTCCATGCTGCCGGTCTTTGCCGCCATCCGTTCCACTTCCAGCTTCTCGCCCTCCTCCGTCGTGTAGGTAAGGTACTCGGCCGTGGAGGTCTCCGTGGCATAGACAGCCGACTGCACGCCTCCCAGTCCAATTCATACCTCCTTGTACCGGCGTGAGGGGTCGTTGGCACGGTTGATGGAGAGGATCTGCGAGCATTCCTTGTCGGTCAGTCCTAAAAGGGTCTGTATCCGTTCGAACTTGTTAAGGTACTTCCTCTGGTCCAGCAGGATCTTGCAGTCCGAGTTGTTGATGATGGCCTCCTTCACGATCGGGGACGAGATGATGTCGTCCACCTCCTGCGTCACCACCACCGCCTCCCCGAAATACTTTCTGACAGTCTTGAAAAGGTACAAAATGTAGGCGGCCATATTGGGGGACATCAGTGATTTCCAGGCCTCTTCCAGCAGGATGACCTTGCGGATACCTTTTAAGCGGCGCATCTTGGAGATGAACGTCTCCATGATGATGAGCGTCACCACCGGAAGCAGCACCTTGTTCGATGATATGTTGTCCAGCTCGAAGACGATGAACCGCTTGTGGGTCAGGTCGATCTCCTTGTCCGAGTTCAGAAGGAAGTCATAGTCCCCTCCCTTGTAGAACGGCTCCAGCACGTTCAGGAACCCGTCGATGTCAAAGTCCTTCTCACGCACCCTCTTTTTCTCCATCATCCGGCGGTAGTCGTCACGGACAAACTCGTAGAACCCGTTGAAGTTCGGCCGGAGCTCCGGGTTTTCCGTAATCCTGCGGATATAGGCGTTCACCGCGCCGGAAAGGGCGACCTCCTCGGAGCGTTTCGGCAGCTCGTCCTCCCGCTTCCAGAGCGTCAGGATCAGCGTCTTGATGCTCTCCCTCTTTTCCACGTCGAACTGCCGGTCCTCGCTGTAGAAGGGATTGAAGGTGAACGGGCGGTCCTCCTCATACGTTATGTAGATCCCGTCCTCCCCGCGGGTGCGCTCATGGATAAGCCGGCACAGCCCCTTGTAGCTGTTTCCCGTGTCCACCAGCAGGATGTGCGCGCCCTGCTCGTAATAGTTGCGCACGAGATGGTTGGTGAAGAAGGACTTGCCGCTGCCCGAAGGTCCCAGGATGAATTTGTTGCGGTTGGTCGTGATGCCCCGCCTCATCGGCTCGTCCGAGATGTCCAGGTGCAGCGGCCTGCCGCTGAGCCGGTCCGCCATCTTGATGCCGAATGGCGAGGGAGAGGAGGCGTAGTTCGTCTCCCCGATGAAGAGGCAGGCCGCCTGCTCAATGAACGTATGGAAAGACTCCTCAGCCGGAAAATCCCCCTCGCCGCCGGGAATGGCAGCCCAGTAGAGGGTCGGCGCGTCCACGGTATTGTACCGGGGCTTGCAGCCCATCTGTGCCAGTGCCGAACCGGTGTCGTTCTTGACATTCCTCAGTCTTTCCCGGCTGTCCGCCCAGGACATGATGTTGCAGTGGCAGCGTACGGGGATCAGGCCGAAGGAATGCGCCTCGTTCAGGTATTCCTCGATCCACTGGCGGTTGATCTGGTTGGCGCGGCTGTAGCGTGAGAGGGACTGCATGTTCCGAGCCGTCTTCTCAAGACGCTGAAGGGTGTCGGCCGGATCGTCCATGAACACGTACTGGTTATAGATATGGTTATGGGAAAGCATCAGCCCCACGGGGGCGGCAAAGGAGAGGCGGCAGTCGCTGCGGTCGGTGGAATACTTCTCGAACCGCCCGTCCGTCCGCACCGCTGCGGGCAGGTCGTCCGCGTCGGAAAGCGTATGCACCGAGAGGATCTCGTCCCCGATACGCATCTCCGCGGGGGAAAGGCTGATGTCTTTCAGTGTGGTGGTGTTCTCCTGCGAGAGGGAGAAATACTTCTCGATGATGCCGGCCTTCTTTCCGGTACCGACAATCTCGTCCGTCGTGAGGCGTTCAAGCCCCACCAGCCCTGAATCGCCCATGATGCGTTCGAACTGGTCCACGCTCTCCATGAACCGGACCACCGCCTCCCTGTCCCTGACCTCCCGGGGAATGATGGCCCCCCGGCAAAGGATGGAGAAGTTGCTCTGCTGCAGGCTTCTTTCGCGGGTAGTCCGGGTAATGAACAGGTAGGCGTAATGGTTCAGGAAGGGACGCTCGTTGAAATGCAGCTCGAAGCTGCGGTCCAGGAATCCCATGTCGTCCCGGCCAGTTACGGCCCTGTATTTTTCCTCCAGGAACCAGTCCTGTCGGTGGACGACTGTGTAACAGGGCAGCACCTTTATGGCTTTCACCCACGCCCCGTGCATGGCGGCGTACTCCGCCGAGGTGAGGGTGAACAGCTCCGGCAGGCGTACCTTGAAGCCGACGGTCACGTCCGCATCCTTGGAGAGGATGCATCCCCTTTCGACCGAGAGGACCGGGAACTTACTTTCCAGTGTTGCCGCTTTCAGGATGTTTCTCATGACTGCTTCGTTTAAAGAGTGAAATGATACGTTTACGATTGATAATATGGAAGGGGCGGCACTTTGCCGCGGCCAGTTTCATCAGTCCGTGGGGACCGTACTTCCTGCCCAGGCGGAAGACCGTGAGGACCAGGGTCGAGGCCGAGACTGTCCCGAAAAGGATGCAGAACCACCGGTTCACCCCGGCCATGTACAGGATGACGAACACGAGGAAGACGGAGAGCAGGCCTCCGGCAAGGATATAGAGATACTGCGCCTGCAGCCCGCTGAATTCCACGCCCCGGTCGGCCCCTTTGTTCACTTTATGTTCCATGACCGCCGGATTACAGGAAGAACGCCCTCAGGACGGTGGCGGCCACGATCAGGAACACGCAGGCTCCGAACCAGCTGCCGGCAACTTTACCCGTATCGGGATCGCCTGACGAGAACTTTGAATACACTTTTATGGCTCCGATAAGCCCGCAGAGCGCACCGGCCGCATAGATCAGCTTGGTGGCGGGATCAAAGTACGAGGTCACCATCTGCGTGGCCTGTACCAGCCCGGCGGACCCGTCACCGACGGCGAACGCGGGGGCTGTTCATGTGGCCAGTCATGCCAGCAGGAAGACCGTTTTTGCCGGTATGCGCCCGATAAGGGATACAAATACGTCCGTCACTTTGCCCACAATGTCATCAATTTAAGAAAAAATACCCTTAAAACGAAAAAAGCCATTGGAAATATCAAAGAAAGAATTACTTTAAAGTTACCACACAACAAGTAATCCATGATCTAT